>JAQWEK010000080.1 GCA_028704975.1 Bacteroidales bacterium
GAGGTATCTGTTAGCGTTGGTTAAAATCGGTAAATGAAAAATAGTATCATAATTCTTTTGGAGACTGCAACTGATTCATGTTCAGCTGCTTTGGCAGACGGAGAAAAAATGATTGCGGAGAAATATGCAAACGTTCCAAAGGCGCACGCAACGCTGCTTGCACGTTTTACAAAGGAAATTCTCAAAGAAAATAATTTAACTGCGCAAGATTGTGCGGCGGTTGCAGTGAGCGAGGGGCCTGGCAGTTACACCGGTCTGCGCGTTGGAGCTTCTCTTGCAAAGGGGATTTGCTACGGTGCAAATCTTCCTCTGATTGGAGTTAATACGCTTGCCGTCATTGTGCAATGCGCTATTGATAATGAACAGTCCCATAAAGCAATGCAGGGACGTGCAGGCGGAGACTATTTGATAGTGCCAATGATTGATGCCGGCCGCATGGAAGTTTACACAGCCTCTTTTAATTCAAAAGGGGAAGAGCTTTCTAAGACTGAGTCCAAAATTTTAACTCCCGACAGTTTCTCAAAAGAGCTCTCATGCGGGGCCGTCCTGTTTACCGGAAACGGTGCCGGGAAATTTCAGAAAATGCTCATGGCTGCCGATGCGGAGGGCAAATCTGTCGGGAATTTAAAAAATGCGTTTTTCTCTGAGCAGCTTCCTCATGCCGGAGGTCTTAGAATACAGGCCTTTAAGGCATTGCAAAAACAAGACTTCAGAGATAGAGCCTATTTTCAGCCGTTCTACTTAAAAGATTTTATTCCGGGAAAACCCAAGAAACTGCTATAAATGAACAATTTATAGTGTCAGCATAGCCACTTCATCCTTAACCTCTGCAAAGGCATTCTTTAAGAACGGAAATACTTTATCGGAGAAATTCAACAGCATGTCAAAGCCGGTGCATTGGCGCAAATGCTCTGTTGTGCTGATTCCCAACAATGTAGCGGTATAGTTTATTATGCACGCAAATACAGAGAGAACAAGCAGGACTTTAAACAGACACAAAAAAGCGCCAAGCAGTCTGTCCAGCCAATCCAGCAAAGTGAGTTTGACCGCTCCCTTTAGCGCGTTCCCAACAATGTGGCATAATATGATAATGATTACCAGCAAAAGTATGAAAGTCACAACTTTCATTACCGGGACTGCAATCTTTCCGTCAAAAATTTTATAAAGCTCATCGGAGAACAGCGGAACAATTTTAGCCGCCCCCCATATGCCGAGCAAGATTGCTATTACACCAATAATTTGGTTTGCAAAACCCTTCCAAGCTCCCCAAATGCATGCGGCAATTGCGCAGGCAATGATTATGATGTTGATTGTTGCTCCCATAAGGCAGAGCAAAGATAAATCTTTTTTATAACTTTGCGCCTTAATAATTTAGTGATATTTCATTGTTACAGTGAACTATCGCCTGAGTCTAACAATATCACAAAAATCAGCGACACATGGGTTTTGCGGAGTATAAAAAATTTGACCTTGTAGAAATTAACAAAGAAATCCTTAAAAAATGGAAGGAGGAACATTGTTTTGAGAACACCCTTAAAGAGCGTGAGGGAGCGCCAAAGTTTGTGTTCTTTGAAGGGCCTCCGTCTGCTAATGGAATGCCTGGCATTCACCATGTTATGGCGCGTTCCATTAAGGACGCCTATTGTCGTTTTAAGACGCAGACCGGTTACTATGTAAAGAGAAAAGCGGGCTGGGATACTCACGGTCTTCCGGTGGAACTTGGCGTTGAAAAGAAACTTGGCATTACAAAAGAAGACATTGGAAAGTCCATATCTGTAGAGGATTACAATGCAGAGTGCCGCAAGGAAGTTATGAAGTACACCAAGGAGTGGGAACAGCTTACGGAGCAGATAGGGTATTGGGTAGATATGAATAACCCTTACATCACGTATGACAATCGTTACATAGAGACTTTGTGGTATCTGCTTAAAGATTTGTACAACAAAGGATTACTTTATAAAGGATATACTATTCAACCGTACTCTCCGGCAGCCGGAACGGGCCTTAGCTCTCATGAGCTTAACCAGCCGGGTTGCTACAGAGATGTGAAAGATACAACGGTAACCGTTCAGTTTAAGGTACTTAAAGATGCAAAGTCCGAGTTTTTGTTTAAGGCTCCCGACAGCAATTCTTCTGCTGCGGAAAATAACAATGCAGACTTTAAAGAGGGTGAAGTGTTCTTTATGGCTTGGACCACAACGCCTTGGACCCTTCCGTCCAATGTGGCGCTTTGCGTAGGACCCTGTATTGAATATGTTAGAATAAAGTCATTTAACCCTTATAACGGAAAGCCGGCAATTTATGTAATGGCCAAAGAACTGGTTAATACCTATTTTAATCCAAAGGGTGAAAATGGGGATTTTACCGCATATAAGGCGGGCGATAAATTAGTTCCGTTTGAAATTCTTGATGGCGGAAAAACTATAAAGGGCAAAGAACTGCAAGGAATAAAATATGAGCAGCTGATGCCTTTTATAAAGCCTGAGCCAAATACAATGTTTGTGATTGTCGGAGACTTTGTTACAACCACGGATGGTACCGGTATTGTGCATATTGCGCCAACATTCGGCGCGGACGATGACAGAGCCGGAAAGCAAAATAATGTTGCTCCTTTCATGCTTAAAGATAAAGAGGGTGTGTGGAGACCGATGGTTGACAGACAGGGAAAATTCTATAAGCTGGAGGATTTGGATGCTCGGTTTGTTAAAGAGAGAGTAGATGAAAAGGCTTACGGACAGTATGCCGGAAGGTATGTAAAGAATGCTTATGATGATTCTCTTCCCGCCGATGCAGAGACGCTTGACGTTGATTTGTGCGTTATGCTAAAGCAAGAGGGAAAGGCATTCAAGATTGAAAAGCATGTGCACTCATATCCGCATTGCTGGAGAACGGACAAGCCGGTTCTTTACTATCCTCTTGATTCTTGGTTCATTAAGGCTACCGCAGCAAGGGATAAGATGATAGAACTTAACAATACTATCAACTGGAAACCGGAGAGTACCGGTACCGGACGTTTTGGAAAATGGCTGGAGAACCTGCAGGACTGGAACTTAAGCAGAAGCAGATTTTGGGGAACTCCGCTTCCTATTTGGAGAACCGATGATAAAAAAGAGGAGAAATGCATAGGGAGCGCAAAGGAACTTTATGATGAGATAGAGGCATCTGTTAAAGCGGAATTTATGAGCTCTAATCCATTGAAAGACAGGGGTTTTGTGCCTGGAGATTTTTCAGATGAGAATTACAATAAGATAGATTTCCATAAGCCGATAATGGATAACATCATACTGGTATCTCCTTCCGGCAAGCCCATGAAGAGAGAGGCAGACTTGATTGATGTTTGGTTTGATTCCGGCGCAATGCCTTATGCTCAGGAGTGGCTGAAAAATCTTGGCAAGCCTGAGTTTGGACAGACCGCAGATTTCATTGCAGAGGGTGTTGATCAGACACGCGGATGGTTCTATACATTGCACGCAATTCATACCATGGTATCCGGGACACCTGCATTTAAGACGGTGGTTTCCAACGGATTGGTTCTGGACAAGAATGGGGAGAAAATGAGCAAGAGACTTGGCAACGCAGTTGATCCTTTTAAGGAACTTGATGAATATGGTGCCGACGCTCTTAGGTGGTATATGCTTACAAATGCTCAGCCTTGGGATAATTTAAAATTTGATGAGGCGGGCGTAGATGAGGTTAGAAGAAAATTCTTTGGAACATTATACAACACCTATTCATTCTTTGCTCTTTACGGCAACGTGGATAAGTTTGATAATAGCGCTCAGCAAATACCTGTATCCCAGAGGCCTGAGATTGACCGTTGGATAATGTCATATCTTAACTCTTTAATAAAGGAGGTTAGAGCATGCTATGAAGATTATGATGTTACCACTGCGGGTAGAAAAATTCAGGATTTTGTCTGTGACCACTTAAGCAACTGGTATGTAAGACTTAACAGAAAGAGATTTTGGGGAGGTACAATGGATGCGGATAAACTGGCTGCATATCAGACGCTTTACTCTTGCCTGGAAACCGTGGCAATATTGGGTGCGCCAATTGCTCCGTTTTACATGGAGAGGCTGTTCCTGGATTTGAATGCCGTAACTCACTTCCATAAAGAGAGTTCAGTTCATTCCACAATGATGCCCGATGCTGATGAATCATTGATTGATAAAGATTTGGAAGAGAGGATGGAACTTGCACAGGTTAGTTCTTCTATGGTGCTTGCATTAAGAAGGAAGGCAGAACTTAAAGTGCGTCAGCCCCTTGCAAAGATTATGATACCTGTCATAAATCCAAAAATCAAAGAACAGTTGGAAAAAGTTCAGAAACTTGTGCTTAATGAGGTGAACGTAAAGGAGATAGAGTATATCACCGATACGGAGGGACTAATTACTAAAAAGATAAAGCCAATGTTCAGAACGTTGGGAAAAAAATATGGCAAACAGATGAAAGATATTTCCGCAGCTTTTACTAATTTTACACAGAAAGAGATTTCAGAGATAGAGAAGAGTGCGGGAGCGGATAAGGCGGGAACTTACACAATGCATATTGCGAGCGGTGATGTTGTTTTGGAGAGTTCTGATTATGAGATAACATCAGAGGATATGCCGGGATGGTTGGTTGCAACTGAGGGGGCTCTTACTGTTGCTCTGGATATAAATGTTACGGAAGACCTTAAGAAAGAGGGTATTGCAAGAGAGCTTGTAAACAGAATTCAAAATTTGAGAAAGGATTCGGGTTTTGAAGTCACCGACAGAATATATGTAACTGTCGAGAATAAAAAAGAGGTTGCGGAAAGTCTGGAGAAATTCAGTGATTATGTTTGTTCACAAACCCTTGCAAAGAAAATATCTCTTGCGGATGAAATTGCAGGAAGTGCTGATATTGAATGGGATGAGAGCGGCACTATAAAAATAAAAGTTGAAAAGATTAACAATTAATATTTACTGTTATGGCAACAAAAGCAAAAAAGGTGAAGAAAGCCCCCGCAAAAAAAGCGGCTCCTAAAAAAGTGGCAAAGATGGCTGCAAGGAAAGTTGCTCCAAAAAAGAGCGCTAAAAAAGTTGCACCTAAAAAGAAAGTTGCAGTAAAGAAGGTTGCTGCAAAGAAACAGGTAAAGAAAGTTGTTAAGAAACCAGTTGTAAAAAAGGCTGTTGCAAAGAAACCTGCTGCAAAGAAACCTGTCGCAAAGAAGCCTGCTGCAAAAAAGTCTTCTGCAAAGAAGTTTGTAAAAAAAGTTGCCCCAAAGAAAGCTTCTCCAAAAAAGGTTGTTAAGAAGCAAGTTAAGAAGGTCGTTCCAAAAAAAGTTGTAAGTAAGGTTGCTAATAAAAAACAGGTTGCTTTAAAGGCTCCGGTTAAGAAAGTTGCTCCAAAGCAGGCACAACAACCTGCTGTAAAAGCCTCAAAGATGCAGGATGCGCCAAACATCAAGAAGGAAATTAAGATAGACGAGGATGGCAAGGCTCATGTTCAGGAGAGATACAGCGATGCTGATCTCCAGATGTTTAAAGAGGTTATTCTTAAAAAGCTTGCACAGGCTAAAGATGATTATGAGATGTTGCGCGCTGCAATGACTCACAGCACCAGCAATGATATTGAGGACACATCCCCAACATTCAAAGTTTTGGAAGAGGGCGCCACTTCTCTCAGCAAAGAGGAGAGCGGAGAGCTTGCTCAAAGACAATATAAATTTATTCAATCACTTGAGGCTGCTCTTGTAAGAATAGAAAATAAAACTTACGGAATCAGCAGGATATCAGGTAAATTGATACCCAAGGCAAGATTGCTTCTTGTACCTCATGCAACTTTGAGCGTGGAGGATAAGAATAAACAATAATTTGCACAATGAGTTCTCCGTACTGTTTGCGGGGCTGCTGTCATTGTTAAATTTTACGGTCTGCATAATTTCACTATTTTTGCGGACCGTTTTTGATTAAAGATTTTTGATTATGATATCGGATAGGAATAAGAAGTGGATAATAGCAGGACTTGTTGTAGTACTGCTGGTTATAGACCAAGCTATAAAGTTTTACGTAAAACTGCACATGATGATAGGGGAATCCATTCCCATGTTTGGACATTCTCAGTGGGCACAGATACTCTTCATTGAGAATAATGGAATGGCATTTGGAATGCAGCTTGGCGGCGTTGCCGGAAAATTATTCTTAAGCCTGTTCCGTCTTGTCCTGATTGGTTTGATTATATGGTATATAAATGTGCTGATTACAAAGAGGAAAGCTCCTTGGGGAGTGCTGATAGGCGGTGCGCTTATTTTGATGGGAGCTATCGGGAATATGATAGACAGTACATTCTACGGAAAGATTTTTTCACAGTCATCTTATACAAATGTTGCCTCTTTGGTTCCGTTTGGAAATGGTTATGCGCCGCTGCTTTGCGGCAAGGTTGTGGACATGTTCTATTTTCCTGTATACCATGCGGTTCTGCCGTCATGGTTCCCGTTCTGGGGTGGGGAGGATTTTGAATTTTTCCGGCCAATCTTTAACTTTTCTGATGCCTGTATCTCATGCGGCGTGCTGTATCTGATTATTTTTCAGTATCGTTTCTTTTCCACATCCAAGCCAAAAGAGGAAAGCGCAAAGGAATCTTAATTTTGCAAATGGCAAAAAAACTTTTACATTTGCACTCCCAAAATGAAGAAACTGTTTTTTTTGTAGCGGGGTGAGTGAATGTATTTTTGGAGAGATGGCAGAGTGGTCGATTGCGGCAGTCTTGAAAACTGTTGAGGTGCAAGCCTCCTGGGGTTCGAATCCCTATCTCTCCGCTGAAAGGTCTGAACAAAAACAGACAATAAACGGACAAAAACCTACAAGTCAATGATTTGTAGGTTTTTTTGTTTGTATTTTGTCCAGCATAAAAGACA
>JAQWEK010000081.1:0-1778 GCA_028704975.1 Bacteroidales bacterium
CCTTCTAAAAAAGAGAGCAAGGCTGTTGAGTTTGCATATAATTATGGAAAGAAACTTGGACTGGAAACATTCAAGGACAAAATCGGAAATGTTATCATCCGCAAGCCGGCAACAAAGGGTATGGAAAATAGAGCCGGTCTCATTATGCAGGCACACTTGGATATGGTTCCTCAGAAGAATCCAGATGTTAAACATAATTTTGAAACAGATCCAATTAAGACTAGAGTTGTTGGAGACCTTCTTTACGCAACAGGTACAACTCTTGGAGCAGATGACGGACTTGGCGTTGCTTCAGCGCTTGCAGTTTTAGCTTCTAAGACACTGAAACACGGCCCTCTAGAGGCTTTGTTCACAGTAGACGAGGAGACCGGAATGACAGGAGCAAGAGCTTTAAAATCCGGACTTCTTAAAGGTGATATCCTTATCAATCTTGATTCAGAAACAGAAGGTGAACTTTATGTAGGATGTGCCGGCGGATTAGACGGTACTGCTACTTTTAAGTTCACGACAGAAAAAGTTCCGGCCGGTTATGCTTACAAGAAGATTGTTGTAAGCGGCTTAATTGGCGGACACTCTGGAATGGATATTATTCTTTACAGAGCTAATGCTAATAAAATTCTTGCAAGAATCCTTCTTCCTCTTCTCAAAGACATGGGAGTTCGCCTTGTAGAAATTAACGGCGGAAGTATAAGAAATGCTATTCCAAGGGATGCTTATGCGGTAGTTGCTATTCCTTCAAAGTTTGCGAGAAAGGCAGCCTCTCATGTGAGCAAAGTATTCAAAGAGACAAAGGTTGAGTATCAGTACACCGATAAGGACCTCAAGATTTCTACAGTTAATGTAAAGGAGAAGAATCCTGCAATAAAGAGGGATGTTGCCCTTAATGTTGTAAGAGCTATATATTCTTGTCCTAATGGAGTTTACAGAATGTGTGATACTGTCCCTAATTTTGTTGAGACATCCAACAACATGGCAATCGTACAGCAAGAAAAGCATACTATTCTTGTTCACTCTCTCATGAGAAGTTCTATTGATAGTGAGAAGTTTGATCTTGCTGAGGATATGAGAGCGGTGTTTGAACTTGCCGGAGCAAAGTTTGAGTGTAGCGGTGCATATTCTGGATGGCAGTTAGATATGAATTCACCTATATTAAAGGAGGCAAAAGAAATTTACAAGAAACAGTTTGGAAAGGAGGCAAAGGTTGTTGCCATTCATGCAGGACTTGAGTGCGGTATTCTTGGACAGGCATATCCAAAGTGGGATATGATTTCATTCGGACCTACAATTTTTTCTCCTCACTCACCTGATGAGAGAGTTAACATAGAGAGTGTTGGAAAATTGTGGAAGTATTTGTGCGCTCTTGTGGAGAATGCGCCCGTTAAAAAATAAGGCACTAACATTTTAAAACAATTTTATATTATGGTAACAAAAAAAGCAACGGCTAAAAAAGCCACAAAGAAGGTAGCTAAGAAAGCTGCTCCTAGGAAAACGGTAAAGAAAGCTGCTCCTAAGAAGGCCGCTAAGAAACCTGCTGTAAAGAAGGTTGTTAAGAAGGCTGCTCCTAAGAAGGCCGCTCCTAAGAAAAAGGTAGCTGTTAAGAAACCTGCTGCAAAGAAGGTTGTTAAGAAAGCTGCCCCTAAGAAGAAAGTAGCTGCTAAAGCTATGCCTGCAAAAGCTGCTAAGAAAGTTGTAGCAAAGAAGGCTGCCCCTAAGAAAGCTGCTCCTAAGAAGGCTGCTAAGAAACCTGCTGTAAAGAAGGTTGTTAAGAAGGCTGCTCC
>JAQWEK010000081.1:1878-6703 GCA_028704975.1 Bacteroidales bacterium
TGCTCCTAAGAAAAAGGTAGCTGTTAAGAAACCTGCTGCAAAGAAGGTTGTTAAGGCTGCTCCTAAAAAGAAAGTAGCTGCTAAGAAATAAGCAGACCTGTACGTCAAAAAAAGCCGCTCAATCTGAGCGGCTTTTTTTATAAATAACTTGTCGAGATACTTATTTGGCAACTGATTCTGCTGCAGGAGCTGCAGCCTCTTTAGTGTAGTTTTCTTGAGTTCCGTCAATTGCCAGCACAAGCTGACCGTTAACCTCAGAAATTGTTGCATTTTCCGTGGTGTCAAATTGAACACCGTTTCCGATGCTTTTTACATGAAGGATAATTTTATCTGCCGGTCCCGCAAGCTCCCACTTTGAATATTCAAGCGTGGCCATATTGATGGATTTTGCAGTACCGCCAACCATGATCTCAACTCCCTCTTTAAGAGAATCCGGCATGCCGGCAGCAACGTGAGTCCAGGAACCTATAGCTTTTGCATATGTGGGGTCGCATGCAACTTTTGTAGCCTTGATGACAGGTTTTACTTTGCCAACGTAGTCAACAACAACGGGAGAACCCTCAATCATACCGTTGGCGTCATTAAGATCCGCCTTAGCAATTATAAATGTCTGGGTAGAATCGCCTAAAAGAGCTTTTACAACTAGGGTATCGTTGCCGGATTTTACAACCCAACCCGTATACTCTCCGGGAGTAGCATTCTTGCAAGATACACAAGCAATAACGGCTACCGCTAACACGGTTAAAAACTTCTTCATAACAATTATAAAAGATTTAATAACTATTTCTCTCCGGCGCTTTCCTCTTTCTTATCCGTCTTCTTCTCTTTCTTTTCTTTCTTCTCTGCCTTTACCTCTCCTTCTGCAGCAGTCGGTTTCTCACTTTTTGCACCCTCTTCTGCTTTGATCTCTTTCACTTTCTTCTCTTTCTTGACCTTAGCAGGAGCGGCTTCTTTTACAACTTCAGTTACCTTACCCTCTTCATCTACAACCTCTATTTTGACAGAAGCGTAAACATTTTTGTAAACATCAATTTTTGCATCATAAACTCCAATTTCTGTAAGTTTATCTGCATCTTTGATTTCAATTTTTCTTCTGTCAATCTCAAATCCCTGTTTTGCAAGAGCATCTGCAACTTGAATGTTGTTTACGGAACCGTAAATCTTTCCTATTGCGCTAACCTTTGTAGGTATTGTAACTTTCACAACATTAAGTTTCTCTGCAAGAGCGGTAGCATCAGCAACAAGCTTAGCTTCTTTGTGTGCTCTTTGTCTGGTGTTCTCTGCAAGAACTTTTTTTGCAGATTCAGTGGCTGCAATAGCAAGACCGTTAGGAATCAGATAGTTATTAGCATATCCGTTCTTTACTTTTACAAGATCGTCTTTATGTCCTACTCTGCGGATGTCTTCTTTTAATATTACTTCCATCTTCTCTCCTCCTTATTATTTCAACAAGTCTGTTACGTAAGGCAGCAGGGCAAGGTGACGAGCACGCTTGACAGCCTGAGCCACTTTCTTCTGAAATTTCAAAGAAGTTCCGGTTAAACGGCGGGGAAGAATTTTTCCCTGCTCATTAAGGAATCTCTTTAAAAATTCAGCGTCTTTATAGTCGACGTATTTTATGCCAGCTTTCTTAAAGCGGCAATATTTTTTCTTTTTAACCTCTACAGTAACCGGATTTAAATAACGGATATCTGCATTCACTTCTACTTTGTTTGCCATAATTATATCCTCCCAAATTACTCTTTATTAGCAGTTTCTTCTTTAGCTGCAAATTTCTCCGCCTTTTGTGTTTCATTCTTCTTGGCGGCTCTGTTAGCTCTTCTTCTTTCCGCATAAGCAACGGCGTACTTGTCCATTGCAAATGTCAGAAATCTGATGATTCTCTCATCACGACGATACTGAGTCTCTAATGTTTCTACAAAAGCAGGCTCTGCTTTAAACTCAATCAGGTGATAAAAACCTGAAGTCTTTTTCTGGATAGGATAAGCTAATTTCTTTAGCCCCCAATCCTCTTCATATACAACTTCGCCCTTGTTCTCCTCAATTAGGGAAACATACTTGGACACCGTTTCCTTCATCTGAGGTTCAGACAAAACGGGAGTTGCAATGAAAACGGTTTCATAACTCTTTAACATTTTGTGTTAATTTTTTTTGTTAATAAATACTGTTACTGTACGGCACATAGGTAAAAATACTCATGAAACAGTACAGCCCGCTTAGGAGAAATTTGCATATTTCTAAAAGCGAGCCGCAAAGATAATTATTTATTGTGAAAATGCAATTTTTCTATAAGTAATCTGCTATAAATCTACATTTTCTATGCGCACTAACTTGTTACCACGCGTAAAACGGGATGCCTATTCAATGGCAAATCTGAACGTAACTGTTACAGAAACCGTGGTTTTATCCATCTGTAGCGTGGTTTCCTCCTCCGGTTCTGCGTTATCAACGGCCATTGCTTTGCTCATGAGAGCTATGTTTGAATATGCCCTTTGATATGAATTATATGTCTGTGCGTAGATGACTTTTCCAACCTTTCCGCCAACAGTTTCAATCATCGTTGTTGCATTCTCCTTGGATTTTTTTGCCGCTTCCGCATAAAGTTCATTTTTTGTTTTTTCTTGCAGAGTCTGTGATACCTGAGCCTTCTGAAGGTTAACATCAGAAATGCCGGCATCATTCAAGGCTTGGAATGCTTTTCCAAGTTCAGTGGCATCTTTAACCTTTAAAGTATATGATTTAGAGGCTAATACAGTATTCTTCCCAAGAAAATATTTTTGCAAATCACTGTTCATGTCATCAATGGTCAGATTTTTTTCAACATCAATTCCAACTTCCTTTAGTGCTGAAATCATTTTTTTCTCCTGCTGTTCAACAGTTATCCTGCCTTTTGAATCCTTCTCATTAATAGTTATGCTCATGTAAATTTCATCCGGCGTGATTTCTCTCTCGCATCTTGTCTGAACCTCAACATAATTTTGCTTGCTATTTTCCTGCGCGTAACTCTTTGTTCCGCTTGCCAGTAACGCGGTACATGCCGCAGCCGCAGTTAGTGAAATTAAACAAATTCTCTTCATATTATATTAATTTAATGATAGTTATTTATAAAATATTTTGTTTTTCTTCTTTTAGTGCTATTTTTGTGAAAAGGTTGTATCAAAATTAAGACCATATTTCAAATAAACTCGTTAAAAACAGCAAACACATTTATAAATTAAACCAATATGAGAAAATTATGTACACTGTTGCTCGCTATCTGCATTGCAACAGTTTCTTTTGGACAGAACATGTTGCTCAATCCACAAGATCCGATTAAGCTTGACAGTCTTGTCAAGATAGGCCATCTGGATAATGGACTTACTTACGTTATAAGGCATAATGCCAACCCTGAACACAGGGCGGAATTTTATATTGCCACCAATGTGGGCGCCATTAATGAGACCCCTGCACAAAGAGGACTTGCTCATTTTCTGGAGCACATGTGCTTTAACGGAAACAAAGATTTCCCCGGCAACACCATGATGTCCTATTTGGAGAAGAAGGGACTGATTTTTGGAGCCAACATCAATGCCATGACAGGCGTTGAACAAACTATTTATATTTTACAGACAATCCCGACAGACAGTAAGGCAATGATTGACACTGCGTTGGTAATTCTTCAAAACGATGCCCATTTTGTAAAAAATGATCCTTCTGAGATTGAGAAAGAAAGAGGTGTAATAGTAGAAGAGTGGCGCAGCGGAAATTCTGCATCAAGGCGTCAGTCAGAAGAGCAAAGAAAGATTTTGTTTAAAGGGACAAATTACGCCGACTGCAATATCATTGGTGATGACAAATGCATATTAGGTTTTGATCCAAAAGAGCTTGTGTCTTTTTATCAAACATGGTATTATCCTGCTAATCAGGCGATTATTGTAGTAGGTGATGTTGATGTAAATTATGTAGAGAATAAAATCAAGGAATTATTTAGTGTTATTCCAAAGAAGGAAAATCCTCCTGTAAAAGAGACAGTCAAAGTTCCTGATAATACAGAACCGCTTGTTAATGTTTTCTCTGACCCTGAAACCGGTTCAACCAGTGTTAATATTGTAATAAAACAAGAACCTATTCCAAGCCAATACAAGCCGCTAGGTTTGTATCAGGTTATTAGTCTTAGTAAAGATCTTATGAGCAGCATGTTAAGAGAAAGATTCTCCGATGCCGCAAAAGAACCGGGCTCTGTTTTCTCAGATGCAGGTGCCGCCTATGTGCAACTTGCAACCATAATGGACGGTCTGATTTTCTATGCAATGCCAAAAGATGACAAGGGCTTGGCTACTGTAAAAGAGCTGGTAAAGCTTATGCGTCAGGCAGGTCAGTTCGGTTTTACTCAAGAAGAGTTGGATCGTGCAAAGGCAAATATACTAAGAAGCTATCAATCTGCTGCGGATAAAGCCGCAACAAGAACAAACGGCCAGCTTGCAATGCAATATGTTAATTACTTTTTGGAGCAAGAGCCGTACGTAGATCCTGTATACATGAACGAGGTTGTAAAGCAATACATTCCTCAGATTACCTTGCAGCAACTTAACATGATGATAAAGGGCCTGGTAAGCAAGGAGAACAATGTTGTTCTTTATGCTTGTCCCAAGAAAGACGGTGTTAATATCCCGACAGATGCAGAAGTTCTTGCCTCATACAATGATGGCTATGCAGCTGAATTAAAGCCTGTTGCAGCAAATGCAGTTAATGAGCCTCTTATTGATGTTGCTGCAGTTAAGGGCGGAAAAGTGAAAAAGGAGGAGTCCGGATTTGCCGGTTCAAAGACTTGGATATTGAGCAATGG
>JAQWEK010000082.1 GCA_028704975.1 Bacteroidales bacterium
CAGATTCAACGGTATTACCGCCAACATTCTTGGTGCCTTGCTTGGCACAGTGACTCCGTTTTGCTCATGTCCGGAATTCCTCCTTTCTTAAGAGGTCCTTACAGCACAATGTATGTTCAAAGACCATGGACCGTAAGACAATACGCAGGTTTCTCCACAGCAGAAGAATCCAATGCGTTCTACAGAAGAAACCTTGCAGCGGGTCAGAAAGGTCTGTCAGTTGCATTTGACCTTCCTACGCACAGAGGATACAACGCAGATAATCCAAGAGTTGTGGGCGATGTTGGAAAGGCCGGCGTAAGTATCTGCTCTGTAGAGGATATGAAAGTTCTGTTTGACCAGATTCCTCTTGGGAAAATGTCCGTGTCAATGACAATGAATGGAGCCGTTCTTCCAATCCTGGCTTTTTATATCGTAGCAGGTCTTGAGCAGGGAGTGAAACTGGAGGAAATGCAGGGAACTATACAAAATGATATCCTTAAGGAGTTTATGGTGCGCAATACTTACATCTATCCGCCTGAGTTTTCTATGAAAATAATAGGTGATATTTTTGCGTACACTTCCAAGTATATGCCTAAGTTCAACTCCATTTCAATCTCCGGCTACCACATGCAGGAGGCGGGCGCAACCAACGATATTGAGATGGCATACACACTTGCAGACGGTCTTGAGTATTTGAGGACGGGTATCAATGCAGGCATAGAGGTGGACAAGTTTGCACCGCGTCTGTCGTTCTTCTGGGCCATTGGTACTAACCACTTTATGGAGATTGCTAAGATGCGCGCAGCAAGAATGTTGTGGGCAAAACTTGTAAACCAGTTCCATCCAAAGAGCACTAAGTCACTGTCGCTGAGAACACACTGCCAAACCAGCGGATGGTCATTAACAGAGCAAGATCCATTTAATAATGTTGCAAGAACTTGCATTGAGGCAATGGCGGCAGCACTGGGACACACTCAGTCTTTGCATACCAATGCGCTTGATGAGGCTATTGCACTCCCGACGGATTTCTCTGCACGTATTGCAAGAAATACTCAGATTTACATTCAGCAGGAAACTGCAGTTTGTAAATCAATTGACCCTTGGGCAGGCTCATATTACATTGAATCTCTGACAAATGAGCTGGCTCACAAAGCATGGGCCCACATTCAGGAAATTGAGAAACTTGGCGGAATGGCAAAGGCAATTGAGACCGGAATTCCCAAGTTGAGAATTGAGGAGGCAGCCGCACGCAAGCAGGCAAGAATTGACTCCGGAGAGGAGACAATCATCGGTCTGAACAAGTACAGACTGGAGCATGAGGACCCTATCAAAATTCTTGACATTGATAATACTAAAGTGCGCAATCAGCAGATTGCCAGACTGGAAGAGCTAAGAAAGAATAGAGACAATCAGAAAGTTGAACAGTGTCTTGCAGCAATCACAGAGGCCGTAGAAACCAAGAAAGGCAACCTGCTTGAGCTTGCAGTTGAGGCGGCAAAAGCGCGTGCATCTCTTGGAGAAATCTCAGATGCATGTGAGAAAATTGTTGGAAGATACACAGCAAAAATTCGTATGAACGTAGGTGTATATTCATCTGAAGTTAAGAAAGATGCAGAGTTTGAGAAAGCCAAGAAAATGGTTGCGGACTTTGCAAAGAAAGAGGGCCGTCAGCCAAGAATCATGATTGCAAAACTTGGTCAGGATGGTCACGACAGAGGTGCCAAAGTTGTTGCAACCGGCTACGCTGATTGCGGCTTTGATGTAGATATGGGACCGTTGTTCCAGACACCTGCGGAGGCTGCAAAACAAGCTGTTGAGAATGACGTCCACATCATCGGAATATCGTCCCTTGCAGCGGGCCACAAGACACTTGTACCTCAGGTAATTAGTGAACTTAAAAAACTCGGCCGCGAGGATATAATGGTTACAGTTGGCGGAGTTATCCCGGCACAAGATTATAAAGTCCTTTACAAGGATGGTGCGGCTGCAATTTTTGGTCCCGGTACTAGAGTATCCTATTCTGTAATTAAAATGATGGAGTTGCTAAATCAAAAATTCAAAAAATAGAAATACGGAAGAGTAATAAAAATTTGGCCGGCCAAAAAATAATTTTGGCCGGCCTGGTTTTTTGCAAACACCTGCTTCTATTAACGTAACCTTAACCAAATATCCTTAATGTTCAACATAATAAGAGTAAAGAATTATTATTATAAACACATAAACAATTTTAATCAGTCATTTAGTTTCTGGGATCATCATTAGCTCCCCACCTGTAATCTGCTTTTCTCTCAATCTTTCCATATAAAACTCTTCCGTCTTTTAGTACGGCATGGAAAGCAAAATATCCATTCTCACCGGAATCCCACTGGATAATACCGCTGGTAAAACCGCCGTCAGTAGAATTGAAAGTCTGCCCGCCGGCATAATATTCAAACTCAACTGCACTATTTCCTATAAAACTCTCCTCAGGTTCTCCGGGATTCTGAGCATTTATATCAACACTAATGTATTCTTCCGGCTGAACCGCATAATTATTTGGAATCGAAGGGGTAAAAACATTCCAATAATCCTTGCAATAGGCTCCGTCTTCCCCAAATATGCCATGCCAGAATTCGGCATATCCCCTCCATGCCACGGATTTTCTTACTCCACCGATATAATAAACATTAGATTCATAACTTCTGGTATCAAGCATGTAAGTAAAATAGGGCTTTCCGTGATAGCGTCCCTTCATAACTCCGGATGAACCGGTAACGTTGTAAATTAATGTGTAATAGTAATCGCCGTCAGAACAAAGAATTCTGTTTACCAAAACTTTTCCGCTCGTAAAATCACCATTTTTATTCCCCCTCGTTACGGTTACATTATCATCCCCTGTAATGTGATATTGGAAATTAAGTTCTGAATTTTTGATATCCAGCCAAGTACCCAACTTTGAAGGAGGTACGTCCACCGTAATACTTGGAGAAGGGTATCGCACCCTTGAAGGTGCACCCTCGCAAGATGTAATCATAACCATCTCGTAATCACTTCCATGAAAAGCTCCACAACTTGTCAAAGCCTTCTTTTGAGTGAGCCAGGTTGAACATGTAAAATACCGGTTGGGACAATCTTTATCGTTTTCTCTGGAATCATCCGTGCTCTCCACCGGTGTATCATAATGATCTCCTTTAATCTCAGTTCCATTGTCAAGAACTATATCAAAAATCGCCTTGTATATTCCGTATGAACTCGTTAACTCAACTGTTCCGGAGACTATGGTTCCTTCTAAGGAATTATAGTTTTTCCCACCGGCGTGATACTCAACTTCCAAACGCGGATCCTTTACATCAACTTTCTTACCCACAAGTGATGAAGGATACTCTATCCCGACATACTCTGTAGAGTCCTTTGTCATACCTGCCGGAATAATAGTAACCCAATTGTAAGAGCTATTTTTGTACAACCATGAATGATCTATAGTTTTTTTATCTGCCCCCACAATGTAAGTCCCTCTTTCAAAACCATTTGGCTCTCTAGGATCAGACGATAAAAAAGTAGGGATACCACCAAAATCCAACGTCAATGTTTTGGCATTTGACAAAATCAGAGATAATGATATTTCAATAGCATTCCCGGAATTAAGTATAGCACTGACAGTACCGCTTGTAATGCCGCCTCCCTCCATATTGGTGTAAATTACACCGTTGTCACTAACCTTAACAACTATTCCTGATGTATTCAAAATACTCGCAGATGTACCGCCATAGGCAAATCCCGACGGTAATTCTATTGAAACATAAAAAGAAGGCATCGCTGTTGTATCAACAGCCGTCAGCTTGGAGGCATTAAATAATATCCACCTGTAACTATTGCCAATATATTCCTCTCCGTACATCTTTGTAGATGTTCCTCCATAATTCACTGTACCACTGCCGTCACGTTGATCGCCGCCATCTTCCCGCGGGTCACTGGAAAAAGCTACCGGCTGTCCGCTATAACTGAGAGAAATTGCAGTTCCGGAATCACTTTTTGTCTTTACGCCGGGAATGTCCCCTAAAACAGAAGATGATGATGATGAAGCGGTAGCAAGAACCACACTCATAGTAACCGTATAAGAATCGTTACTTTTAACAACGGAAATATTACCGCTGCTAAACCCGTTAAGATCAGATTCGTAATCTTTGCCGTTATATGAAATTTTAACCGTTAAACCACTGGTACCCAAAATACTGTGAGAACCGCCCATAAGAGACGGAGTAATATCCACGCTTACATACAGCGATGGAGGATTCACCATGTTTGTTACCTGAGTTGGAGAAAAAACAAGATAAGTAGACTCGGATCCCACATAGCAAGAACCATAAATTGTTGACTGGCTCTCGCCTACCTTCATGGTCCCCTTTCCTGAATCCTTTTTTACGGGGTCGCCGCCTTTTGAACAGCTGTAGGGCAGCGAAAATAACACACTTGAAACTAAAACCAGATAGAAAAATTTTTTCATAGTAGAATAAATGTTTTTTGTTACAAAGTGAACAATTCTACCAAAAAAAACTGTAAAGGAAATACCTACTTATTCTGCCGAAAAAAGCCACACATTACTCCTCAAAGGCAGTGAGTCCATGCTTAATTCCAAAAGCCACACATTCGGCAATTGTTTTTAAACCGAGTTTATTTTTAATCCTGTCCTTGTTGGTCTCGACAGTACTTTGATTTATATTCATCATAACGCCTATTTCCTTATTGCTGAAGCCGTCCGTAACATGCTGCAAGACTTCCATCTCCTTTTTACTCAAAGAAAATGGCTTTATCTTTTCAATGTTTTTTTCCCCCCCGAACATGTTTTCCAAAATCTCTTTTGCTATTGTATCTCCAAAAAAAAGACAATTCCCCTTGTAAACATTACAGATTGCGTCTACCACCAGTTCCGGCAAGGAATCTTTAGCTAAATAAGCTTTGGATTTTGCCAGCAACGCACGGTATATGTATCGTCCGTTTTTAAACTGCGAAAGCATCATTGTCCTGACGGAAGGGTAATTATCCCTTATTTTCTCCGCGAGTTCCAAACCGTCTTCTCCCTCTTTCATGCAAACATCAATCGTTGCCACATCTATGTCTGGGTGCTGTTTTAATTGTTCCATCGCCTCATCAGGACAGCAGGCCTGATAAACGGAACCTATTCTATCATCACATTTCAGTACCGTTTGGAGGCCTATGATGTGAAGAGGCGAATCGTCTACTATAATAAGATTGATCTTTTTGTTCATTATAGATACTTTATAGAAATAGTGAAAATGCTCCCTTGTCCTATCTTACTTTCAACAAATATACTCTCTCCCAATTTATTTAGCAACTCATTCACAATAAGCAGACCAAGGCCCGTCCCTCTTTCTCCTGCAGTTCCGGACATCGAATTTCCGGGGCTAACCCTAAATAAGTTTTCAACGACATCCCTGCTCATTCCGGCACCAACGTCTTTCACGGATAACAATATCCTATGATCCGAGTTTGGAAAAGACTTGGAAAAAATTAATATTTCACCTCCTCGCGGGGAGAACTTTACAGCATTACTCAACAAATTTCTCAAAATTGTTGTAAGCAAATTCAAATCCGTATGTACCTTAATATCAGCCCGCACCGTATTATGTATTAATACTGATTTAGCTTCAGCCTGATCCGAAACTTCCCGGATTGCCGAATTGACTATTCCTTCAAGCAAACAATCACTGAAGATCGGTCTTATTATCTTCCTTTGACCCAAAACCCACATCAACAAAGAGTCTAATAATTCTGCCGTATTGGAAGAAGCCTTGCCGAGTTCTTCCAAACATTGTCCCAATTCCACATCATTCATTCCATGAAAATTTTCTAACAGACTATGCGTCAGGTTCCTTATACCATAAACCGGATTTTTAAGGTCATGTGAAATTATAGAAAAAAACTTATTCTTCGATTCCACTTCTTCCTTGAGTTCCATGGTTCTTTTTTCTACAACTCTTTCTAATTTTTCATTCTTTTTGCGCAAAGTTCTCTCTCTGTACGATATCAATAGATAAGTCAGGAAACAAAAACAGATTACAAACAACAGAATAAAAGGCCAAGAAAGGAGCAAGGGTGCGGCTACTCTTATCTTAAGTTCAAATTTTCCCGTTCCCGCCAAAAATCCCGCATCCGCCACTTCACCGACCCTGCCGGGCCATTTTCCCATAGCATTAGTGCACTGAATTTCAATTGTGTATGCACCGGACGGAATCTTAGTGTATTTTGCACTTAAAGACGGATACCGCACATAATTCCATTCCTTTTCGTAACCTTTTAGCCTGTAGCGATACTCTATGTATTTTCCGGTCACATAATCGCTTGAACCAAAATTGAAAGAAATGGTATTATCCTTATGATGCAACTTCTTGATTTTTCCGTACCCGGCCAAATCAGAATACAACAAATGTTCGCCGCACCGCATATCGGTAACCAGAATGGACGGAAAATTAACATCCGTCAACAAACTGTCGGGATTAAAAATATTAAAGCCGGCATCACCGCCTAATGCAAGTGACCCCTTAGGGGAAATATTACGCCCGCCCACATTTAAAGAGCAGGAAGCCCTTGTCGTATAGTTATCCTGCAAAAATCCAAGATACTTATGCAATACACCGATTCTGCCAAGTTTA
>JAQWEK010000083.1 GCA_028704975.1 Bacteroidales bacterium
GCCGCGGAAGAAACTGAGGAGCAGAAAAAAGAGAGAAAGAAAAAAAGCGCCGCTCTTTGCGCTCTAATGCCGATAGTGAGAGATGAATTGGAGAAAAAACTATCGGGAGACAGAGTATATAAAGAGATAGAAATGCCTCTGATATCTGTGCTTGCGCAAGTTGAGATGGCAGGAGTAAAGATTGATACTCGGCAACTTAAAGAATACAGCAAGGAACTTACCGCACAGATGAATGAGATTGAGCAGGAGGCTCGCAAACTTGCTGATGATGCCTCCATTAATCTTTCATCTCCAAAACAGATTGGAATTCTGCTCTATGAAAAATTAAAGCTGAACCCTAATGTTAAAAAGAGCGTAAAAGGAAATTACTCTACAGATGAAACTACGCTTAATGAGCTGAAAGACACTCATCCTATTGTGGAAAAAATTCTGGAATACAGAAATCTGAAAAAACTTCTTTCTACATATATTGACGCCCTGCCGCTGCTTATAAATCCAAAGACAGGAAAGGTGCATACAACTTTTAATCAAGCCCTTACGTCTACCGGAAGATTAAGTTCCATTAATCCCAACCTGCAAAATATTCCGGTTCGCACAGAAAGAGGGAGAGAAATTCGCAAGGCTTTTGTTCCGTCTGACCCGGCAGGCTGCATTGTATCAGCCGATTACTCTCAGATTGAATTGCGCCTTATGGCACACATGAGCGGAGATGAAAATCTTATTGCCGCATTTAACAGCGGAAAAGACGTGCATGCGGCAACGGCAGCCAAGCTTTACAATGTATCTGTAGATGAGGTTACTGCAGAGCAACGCAGAAAAGCCAAAACGGTTAATTTTGGAATCATTTACGGCATTTCCGCATTTGGACTGGCGGAAAGAATGGAGATTCCAATAAAAGAGGCAAAAGAATTTATTGAGACATATTTTAAAACATATCCGGGGGTTAGCCGCTACATTAATGCGATAGCAGAAACCGCCCGGAAAAAGGAATACGTAGAAACTATCTATGGCAGAAGGCGTTATCTAAAAGATATAAACTCCCGCAATGCCAATGTCCGCAAGTTTAATGAGCGCAATGCCGTAAACGCACCCCTGCAGGGAAGCGCGGCAGATATTATCAAACTAGCTATGATTCACGTCTTTGCAAGGATTCAGGCTGAACACCTTAAAAGCAAGATGGTGCTGCAAGTTCACGATGAACTTGTATTTGACGTTGTTCCTTCTGAAAGAGAGGCGATTATGAAAATTGCCAAGGAAGAGATGGAAAACGTTATTAAGTTAAAAGTTCCTTTGACAGCAGATTGCAGTTATGGCGAAAACTGGCTCCAAGCACACTAGCAGTGCTTACATTATGCTCAGCGACAGGGAATTAATAGAACTGGCGCAAGAAGGCAAACAGGTGGCATTCACCATTCTATTTGAACGGCATTATGAAGGATTGATGTCTCATATCACCGGCATACTTTCCGTTAAAGGAAAAGAAAACCCGGCGTTAGGAGGTATGGAGCCCCAAGATGCTTGTTTGGAGACATTTAACAAGGCGTTCAAGCATATACACCAATATAACCCAAAGTACAATTTTACTACATGGCTTTACAATATTGCAAAAAATACAGCTTTGGATTTTGTACGCAAAAGAAAGAAGGAGATGGATGATGCAACGCAGAATGTAGCAGGCAAACGAGAAATTAACAATATAGTTGCCGGTCCAAGAGACAATCCGGAAGATAAACTTATCGGGAGTCAGGAGAGTGAAAAAATAATGGCCGACATCAACCACCTACCGGAAGTTTTCAGAAATGTAATGCATCTGTATGTGGAAGATTATGCATATGAGGAGATTGCAAAGGAGACTGGTATTCCGCTGAGCAGCGTTAAGGTCCGCATTAACAGGGCAAAAAACATATTGGCAAAGATGTACCCGGATAATTCTCTTGCCCAAAAAAGAAGCAAGAAAAACATGGAGAGGAAAACCGGCGGCAAAGCAAAAAAATCAAAAAGCAATTAGCATGGAAGAATTGATATTCAAATATTTTCCCAATCTAAGCACCACGCAGAAGGAGCAGTTTAAAATGTTGTTTCCGCTGTATAAAGACTGGAACGGCAAAATTAACCTTATCAGCCGCACAGATATTGACAACTTATATGAACACCACGTTCTGCACTCTTTGGCTATTGCAAAATTCTTTGAAGATGAAAAGATTGCAGCAACAGCACAACCGGAGCTTCGGCAAACCGGAATACCGATAGAAGGAAAATCACTTAAAATCATGGATGTAGGGACAGGCGGCGGATTCCCCGGCGTGCCGCTTGCAATCATGTACCCAAACATAAAATTTCTGCTTGTTGATTCCACCGGAAAAAAAATAATGGTAGCGTCTGAGGTGTGCAAATCTTTGGGACTCACTAATGTTACGGCCATAAAGGCGAGGGTGGAAGAATTGGATTTAACTGAATTTTATGATGGAACTCCGGAATGCGATTACGTTGTTTCCCGGGCCGTTGCCGCACTTGATAAATTCATCCCTTGGGTAAAAGGAAAATATTCCAAAGGAATAATTTACCTAAAAGGAGGCGATACTTCAAAGGACGGAGAATTGGACAAGGAGATAAGAAGCGCCGCAAAACAAAACGGAATACTAAGAGAAGCTGTCGGGATAACAGAGATTACAAAATGGTTCCCGACCCCTTATTTTGAGGGTAAAAAGGTGCTCTTCTTCCCACGCAGGCAGAAAATGCTGCCACACAGGTAGAAAATTTTGCCAATTGAAAAATAAAACTTACTTTTGCACTCCGATTCTGAAAATATATAAGAAGATAAAGATATGAAACGCACATTTCAGCCATCAATACGCAAGAGACGCAACACGCACGGATTTAGAGAGCGTATGAGCACTCCAAACGGAAGAAGAGTCCTATCTGCAAGACGCAGGAGAGGAAGGAAGAAGTTAACTGTATCATCAGAGAGAGATTTTTAGTTCTCCCGACAGATAAGCAATTTACAAGGCGCTCGGATTTTTCCGGGTGCTTTTTTTTTGCAGCAAACAACTGCCGCACATTTTATCCGATTCTATTTTGCGCTCTTACAATACTCTCTCATCTTGGCAATTACAGCATTCATATCATCAGGCATCGGACTGTCAAAGGCAATCTCTTTGCCGGTTGAAGGATGAACAAAAGCAAGATATTTTGCATGCAGAGCCTGTCTGGGAAGAATATCAAAACAGTTCTGAATAAACTGCTTATACTTGGTAAACACTGTTCCAGCAAGAATTTTATCTCCACCGTAACGTTCATCATTAAACAGCGGATGACCTATATATTTCATGTGAACCCTTATTTGATGTGTACGTCCCGTCTCCAGAACACATTCAACCACTGTCACATATCCGAACCTCTCCAAAACCCTAAAATGAGTTACCGCATGTTTGCCCTGCAAGGGATCTTTAGTAACCTTAAACCTCATTCTGTCAGAGGGATCACGCGCAATATTGCCCTCTATAGTTCCGCTGTCTTCTGAAATATTTCCCCAAACTATGGCCACATATTTTCTCTGAATAGTATGATCAAAAAACTGCTTTGCCAATTTCATCTGGGCCTCTTCATTCTTGGCAATCACCAAGATACCGGAGGTGTCCTTGTCTATTCTGTGAACCAAAATGCCCCACTTGAACTCCTCTTTATCTTTCTTTTTTGCACCGGGCTTATCTCCGTAGGTCAGATGATATGCAACGGCATTTACAAGCGTACCGGAAAAATGGCCGTGCCCGGGATGGACCACAAGCCCAGGCTGCTTATTAATGACCAGCACGTCATCATCCTCATATACAACATCTAACGGGATATATTCTGGCCCTATGTCACTGGTCTTTTTTTCATAAGGGAAAACCAGCGTAATGATATCCAGAGGTTTGACACGGTAATTGGCCTTGCACGGCTTGCCGTTCACAAGAACATAGCCGGCATCTATTGCCATCTGCACGCGGTTGCGTGAAGTCTGAATCATCCGCGCGGTAATGAACTTGTCCAGCCTTATCTGAGACTGTCCCTTGTCCGCTGTAAACCTGTAATGCTCAAAGAGTTCTTCCACACTGTCATCATCGGTTTCAGAGATATTCTCCTGCATCGCGACAGTTTTATCTTTCAAATCTTCTTTGGACATTTTAACAGCCGGTCATTATTTTACCGGTTCAGATTTTTTTGTAGAGTCCGCCTCTGCGGTTTTGGTTGAATCAGCCTGCGGCTTTGGAGCTGCAAGAGGATGCGCCTCCACATACTTCCTTTCTTTCTCTGCAAGAGCTTTATTAAGAGTCATATAGACGGTTACTCCCGTACCCATGGTGACAGAGACATTATTTGAAGCCTGAGGAATCTGCTTGTATACAAAGGCTTGCATTGTATCTGCAAAATTGTGTACGGTGTTGTCAAAAATCATCTCCTTAAGGTTAAGGCAATTATCAATCAATGCCGGTTTAACCTGCTGATAATTTGATTCCAGCAAATCAGGAACATGTGTAAGACAATCTGTAGAATTAAGACCAACCCTCAAATCAATTTCACTCTCGGCAGGAAGACTCTCACCGGGAGCTATATTTCTCCCTTGATATATTTGAGCAAGAACGTTATTAGATGCTATGTCTGAGACATATATAAGTTTTCCGACTTGCAGTTGTACTGCGGCAAGGGAGCTCTGTGCCTGTCTTAAAGAGTATCCGACCAAATTTGGAATACGGACCATATTTGCAACACGCGCGTTGATGCTAAGCATAATTGTTCTGCGCCTTTTAACCTGGCTTCCCGCAGGCGGATTCTGTTTAAAGACAACTCCCTTCTTCATCTGGGGAACATAAACGGAATCTGTGATCTTCAAACGCAAATGGCTCTTCTTTGCAAGCGCCTCGGCTTCATCATAAGTCATGTTTGTAAAAGAAGGCACCGTAAGCACTTGCCCATGCCTTGTTACAACCTTAAGTAATGTAAAAAGTATGAAAAGAGTAACCAGGGCCGCAGCAATCGCAATCAAAAACTGCTTAAACGCCCACTTGCCATCAGAAGAAGTATCTGTCCGTTTTGTCATATAGAAACGCCTTTAGTCAGGCAAAGATAACAAATGGGGCCGATTAAAAATATGTTTTTCTTACCTTTTTGCCAACCACGGCTTACAACGGTTCAATAACAGTAAATTTTTGTTAGCGCGGACCCCTGCCGCTGTGACCCCTAATTCCGCCGGGACCGCCGGCTGGTCCCATTCTCATTCCGCCTTGTCCTCCGAATTTACCAAAGCGGTAAGTAAGCGTAAACATCACATATCTTCCAAGAGTATTGTTGCTTACATCCTGGACATAATTTTCTGTTGTTGTCCTGTATGTGCTTTTTGCATTATCCAACATATCATATACTGCAACCTTGAAGGTAAACGCATCATGTAAGAAACTCTTTGAAATGCTTGCATTCCAAATTGTTTGAGCGTCTCCGTATCCGGAGGAATAACCCCTGTAGAATGTATATCGAATATCTGAAGAAATGTTAAAATTCTTTAAGAAAGTCCAGTTTACAGAGCCGCGTATTGAATTTGTCCATGTGGCAATGTCATCAATTGAACTCACACTATACCATGCATTCTTATAGCTAACGTCACCCCCCGCCATAAGCTCCAGATTATCCGCTCTATACTGCAACCTTAAACTTTCTCTCAAATTTAATGTTTTGGTTTCATTCTCAACATACTTTCCCTTGCTTGAGACATAACTGACACTATTGCCGTAACCGGAAGTGAAGAAACTTGATACGCTGAAGTCACTTTTTGCTATTCTTGAATTGAACATTACCCGGGCGGAAAAATCGTAGATGCCTTTGTCTGAATTCACGTATTTATTGTGCAGAACTCCGTCATCCGTATAAACCTTCTGATTTATAATGTTATCCTTGGTATAAGAAGCATCGGCCATCAGACCAAACCAACTCATATTCTTCTTATTATTGGTTCTATAGTCAATGCTCAAATCGTGGTTGAACGAAGGATTCAACCTGTCGTTTCCTTCCGTTACAACCAAAGGGTTGGAGTTATCGGCTATCGGGAGCAACTGGTTAAGGCTGGGTTGGCCTGTTTTTCCCTGATACCAGATGCTCAAAAATTTAGTGTCAGAAAATCTATAATCCAATCTGGCAGAAGGCGCAAAATTTACAACGTTATATGTTGTATCTCTTCCGCGGCCGTTACTCTTTGTGGTTGAAGGCTGTACGGAAAACCCAAACATAAAGTTGTATTTATCCTCCTGCTTCCTCAAATCAATTTCCGCCCTTTGTGAAATAAAATCACCGGTATAATCATTTGTATATACACTATCAAGATCACTATATTCATGCGATACTTTGTTGTAATTGTAAGTATATTTCTCTGTCTCATTCTTTGCATAAGAATAGTTATAAGTACCCTGCAAGAAATAATTCTTTCCAAGAGGCTCAGTATAAGAAGCTCTTACTGAAATCGTATTCTCCTTTTGAACTTGATGATATTTCTGGTCTATGGTATATGTGCTGTCAATCACATTGTTCTCAAAGTAGTTTGTCTC
>JAQWEK010000012.1 GCA_028704975.1 Bacteroidales bacterium
GTGGACCCAGTAGGACTTGAACCTACGACCCCCTGATTATGAGTCAGGTGCTGCTAACCAACTGAGCTATGAGTCCATATCCAACGGCTAAGATGTTTTACTTTAGCGGGGACACTCTGCCACCGGAAAATAATCATCATCACCGTATATGTTCATAACCGTCGAGAGCTTTAATGCTGTCTCGGTTATATTCTGTTATCAGACTTTTATCTCAACCTCTACGCCGCTTGGAAGTTCCAGCTTCATAAGAGCATCAACTGTCTTGGATGAAGAACTGTAAATATCCAGCAGACGGCAGAAAGAGTTTAGCTCAAACTGCTCACGTGCCTTTTTGTTAACAAAGGTTGAGCGATTTACGGTAAAAATCTTCTTGTTAACCGGCATCGGAATCGGACCGCTGACGATTGCGCCTGTAGCCTTTACTGTCTCTACAATCTTGGCTGCAGATTTATCTACCAGCGCATGATCAAAAGACTTAAGCTTAATTCTTATTTTTTGGCTCATTGTATTTATTAATTTTTAATCTCTTTTTATCACGACAGCCTTTTATATTCACTATCGTTCAATTAGTTATTCATCTTCGCCAATCGGTTTATTACCAGACTTCTCAATAATCTCTTTTGCAAGATTAGCAGGCAGTTCTGCGTAATGAGAAAATTCCATAGTACTTGTTGCACGTCCGGAAGACAACGTCCTTAAGACTGTTACATAACCAAACTGCTCGGAAAGCGGAACCATCGCCTTGATAATTCTTGCTCCTCCCCTGGAGTCCATATTTGTAATTTGTCCGCGGCGCTTGTTAAGGTCTCCTATTACATCACCCATGTACTCCTCTGGTGTTACAACTTCAAGAGCCATAACGGGTTCCATAATTACCGGAGCTGCTTTTGCCGCCGCTTTGCGGAATGCCTGCCTTGCGCAGATTTCAAATGACAACTGGTCAGAATCTACCGGATGGTAGGAACCGTCCTTTAGAGCAACTTTCATAGAAGTAACTTCATAACCGGCAAGAACGCCATTCTGCATTGCAGCCTTAAAGCCCTTTTCTACTGCAGGAATATATTCTCTCGGAATATTTCCTCCTTTAACTTCATCAACAAACTGAAGTCCCGTAACTCCCTCATCGGCAGGCCCGAGTTCAAATATAATGTCTGCAAATTTACCGCGGCCGCCCGTCTGTTTCTTAAACAACTCTCTGTGCTGAACGGTCTGACGCAATGCCTCTTTATAGTTAACTTGAGGAGCACCCTGATTAATTTCTACACCAAATTCTCTCTTTAACCTGTCAATCAAAATTTCCAGATGAAGCTCTCCCATTCCGCTGATAATAGTCTGACCTGTATCGGCATCAGACTTAACCGTGAATGTCGGGTCTTCCTCTGCAAGCTTGCCAAGAGCGATTCCAAGCTTATCCAAATCTGCCTGAGTTTTAGGCTCTACGGCAAGTCCGATAACAGGAGTCGGGAATTTCATTGACTCAAGAACTATTGGGTGACTCTCATCACAAATTGTATCTCCTGTTCTCAAATCTTTGAAACCGACTGCAGCACAGATATCTCCCGCCTCAACAAAATCTATAGGATTCTGCTTGTTGGAGTGCATCTGGTACAATCTTGCAACTCTCTCTTTCTTATCGCTTCTTGTATTAAGAACGTAAGAGCCTGAATCCAGTTTGCCTGAATAAGCCCTCAAATATGCTAATCTTCCTACAAAAGGATCTGTCGCGATTTTGAAAACAAGTCCGCAGAAAGGCTCTGAAACTGAAGGTTTTCTCTCATCTTCTTCTTCCGTCTTTGGATTGATTCCTTTTACATTGCCTCTATCCAAAGGACTTGGCAGATATCTCACGACAGCGTCCAGAAGGAACTGCACGCCCTTATTTTTAAATGAAGAACCGCAGCACATTGGAACAATGTCCATGCTAATGGTACCTTTTCTTATTGCTGCTATAACCTCTTCATCTGTAATAGATTCAGGATTGTCAAAATATTTCTGCATTAAGGCGTCGTCAAATTCAGCGGCAGACTCTATCATAGCAGCCCTCCACTTCTTTGCCTCTTCTACCAAATTTGCAGGAACTTCTTTCTCTTCATAATTAACAAGTTCCTTGCCCTCTGAATCATAGTAGATTGCCTTCATACTAAGGATATCCACTATGCCTTCAAATTTGTCCTCTGCACCTATCGGGATGCAAATTGGAACCGGCCTGGCTCCAAGCTTCTTCTTGATGTCCTCCACTACTGCAAAAAAGTCTGCACCAACACGGTCCATCTTGTTTACATAAGCAATCTTTGGAACACCATATTTATCTGCCTGTCTCCAAACTGTTTCTGACTGAGGCTGAACTCTTCCGACTGCGCAGAAGGTTGCAACTGTTCCGTCCAGCACACGCAAAGAACGCTCTACCTCTGCGGTAAAATCTACGTGCCCCGGGGTGTCAATCAGGTTAATTTGAAACTGTTCTCCGTTGTAATGCCAAAATGCCGTAGTAGCTGCAGAAGTGATAGTAATACCTCGCTCCTGCTCTTCTACCATCCAATCCATTGTGGCTGCTCCATCATGCACCTCACCGATCTTGTGAGTCTTACCCGTATAGTACAGTATCCTCTCAGAAGTAGTTGTTTTTCCGGCATCTATGTGCGCCATGATGCCGATGTTTCTGGTATATTTTAAATCTCTTGCCATCTAACTAAACTCTCCTAAGAACTAAAAACGAAAGTGAGCGAATGCCTTGTTGGCCTCTGCCATCTTGTGCATATCCTCTTTCTTTTTGAAGGCGCCGCCTTCACTGTTATATGCTGCCATTATCTCCGCCGCTAATTTTTCAGCCATTGAGTGGCCCGGTCTTTTTCTAGCAAAAAGAATCAAGTTCTTCATACTGATAGAAATCTTTCTCTCCGGACGCACCTCTGTAGGTACTTGAAAGTTAGCTCCTCCAACTCTGCGGCTTTTAACCTCAATCTGTGGAGTTACATTTTCCAATGCTTTCTTCCAAATCTCTACCGGAGCCTTGCCAGAATCTTTCATCTTCTCGCCGATCATGTCCATTGAATCGTAAAAAATAGCGTAAGCGATACTCTTCTTCCCCTGCAACATAAGATTGTTCACGAACCTGGTTACCAGTGCATCGTGAAATTTTGGATCAGGAAGTAGAATCCTCTTTTTAGGCTTTGTTTTTCTCATTTCTTTGAAATTTTAAAACATTAATGACTTACTTCTTAGCTTTAGCGGCCTTTGGTCTCTTTGCTCCGTATAGTGAACGTCCTTGTTTACGTCCATCTACGCCTGCTGTGTCCAATGCCCCTCTAAGAATGTGATAACGTACTCCGGGAAGATCTTTGACACGGCCTCCTCTTACAAGAACAATACTGTGCTCCTGCAAGTTATGGCCTTCTCCCGGGATATAGGCATTCACCTCTTTTTGATTTGTCAGCCTTACACGTGCAACTTTTCTCATTGCAGAGTTAGGCTTCTTAGGAGTTGTAGTGTAAACACGCACACAAACCCCACGTTTTTGAGGACTAGAATCGAGCGCGCGAGATTTAGATTTGGTTACGATTCTCTTGCGCCCATTCCTTACTAACTGTTGAATTGTTGGCATAAATTATTGTTAATCTTTACTTTATGTAATTTCCCGCCCTTAAAAGCGGGTTGCAAAGATAACAATATTTTTGTTTTCTGCAAAACAAGAGGCGGAAAAAGAGCGCTTTGCAACTGTCGAGATATGTAAAAAAACACTCTTCAGCGGCAGTGAAAGGTTAACAACCGCATACATTTACGCAAAAATTTCCGCAAGCATGCAGCGGGCGCTGCCGCCTCCGGCCGTCTCAATGGTATTAATATCCGGTGCCACAATTGTGACATCCTCTCCCAGTTTCTTAATCTGTTCCGGAGTCAAAGCAGCCTTTGCGGTTACAGACATCACAAGAAGTTTTTTGCAGGAACCGTCGAGATTCTTATCTGTTGCCTTGCCTGAATGCAGTTCAAGCATATTGCCGGCAAACTGTCCCATCTGCTCAAAAGAAATCTCAACTATCTCTTTCCCGTTCTCCTCCAGCAACTCTATAAGCCTCTCACGTTCAGATAAATCGGTGATTGAATCCAAACAAACAATTGCAAATCGGGAGCCGATGCTCATCATAACATTAGTATGATAGATTGGCGTGCCGTTCTCATCTGCAGCATTAAACAAGAAATAATCATAATTCAGTCTCTCCGCAAATTTTTCCAGCACATCCTCATTAGTGCGCGGAGACTTGCAGCAAAATGCAAGTCTGTGCTCCCTGTCAAGAACCATTGAACCGGTCCCCTCCAAAAATTTGTTTTGCTTCTCAAATCCTGTAAGATCCACCACTTTATCACATTTTAATCCCGACAGTTTTTGCATCAGTTTCTTCCTCTCCTCTCTGCGGTTTGGGGCAAACATGGGGTACAGCACCAGAGTACTTTCTGTTGTACCACCCTCACCACAATGCACGGAGAAACAGTTATTTGGAAAGATGGAATCTGGAGTGAAAGGCTGCGGCGTATCATCCGCAACAATCACATTAACACCGGTATCCTGCAGCAGTTTGACATATGCGTCAAACTCTTTAAGAGCCTGTCGTTGAACTTTTTGAGCAGCCTCTTTATTTGCGGTTGTATTTTGCTGAAAGGCGTTATTTGCCGCCGTTTGCTCATTAAAAGCAAAACACACCGGCCTAACCATCAATACTTTATTTGTGGTCTGCATAAAAATTTATTTCTATTGATTTCACAAGACACTTACATACAGCAAATTACGCCAAACAGTTATCCTCAAGAACCTACTCCAAAGACTTTATGGACTTTGCAATAATCTTAACAGCCTGTTTAATCTGAGCCTCAGTGATTACCAACGGAGGAGCAAATCTTATGATGTGTCTGTGAGTGGGTTTTGCAAGAAGACCATTCTTCATCATCTCCAGACAAACATCCCAAGCCTCTTTACCGTTATGAGGTTTTATAACCACGGCATTCAAAAGACCGCGGCCTCTGATCTCTGAAATATAGGGAGATTTAATTTTTGCAATTTCCGCACGGAATACTTTTCCAAGTTTTTCAGATTTTTCCGTAAGATGTTCATCCTTAACAAATTTCAAGGCTTCAACGGCAACGCGGGCAGCAAGTGTGAAACCGCCGAATGTTGAACCGTGTTCGCCCGGAGCTATGTTTAACATGATGTCGTCGTCTGCAAGACAAGCGGACACTGGAAGTACGCCGCCGCCAAGAGCCTTGCCCAAAATAACCATATCGGGACGGACATTATCCCACTGGCTGCAAAGCATTCTTCCTGTTCTTGCAATACCGGTCTGAACCTCATCTGCAATAAAAAGAACATTGTGCTTGTGACAAAGGTCATAGCATTTCTTTAGATATCCGTCGTCCGGAACCATAATGCCGGCCTCACCCTGGATCGGTTCAACAATAAATGCACAGGTTTCTTTTCCGTATTTGTCCAGAGTTTTCTCCAAAGCCTTTGTGTCATTGTAAGGTATCTGAATAAATCCGGGAGTAAGAGGGCCGTAATTTGAGTAAGATGAAGGATCGTCGCTCATTGTAATTACTGTGATTGTACGTCCGTGGAAGTTTCCTTTACAGCAAATGATTTTAATTTTATTGTTGGGAATTCCTTTCTTCACATTGCCCCATCTTCTTGCAAGTTTAAGAGCCGTCTCAACTCCTTCTGCTCCTGAGTTCATCGGAAGAACTCTGTCATATCCAAAATAATCATGAATATACTTTTCATAATCGCAAAGACACGTGTTGTAGAATGCTCTGGAAGTCAAGCACAATTTATGAGCCTGGTCACACAGGGCCTTTACAATTTTAGGATTGCAATGTCCTTGGTTAATAGCGGAATATGAAGACAGGAAATCAAAATATTTTTTACCGTTGACATCCCATACAAATGCTCCTTTGCCTTTTTCAAGGACAACGGGAAGCGGATGATAATTTTTAGCACCGTATTTGGACTCCATGTCCATATAGTGTTTTTCTTTTGCCGTGAATTTCATAATCATGTTATTTTTAAGTAGTTCCTTTTTAATTGCTTACAAATTTATGAAAAATTCCGCACAATAAACGCGAATATGAATAAGCTGCGCGGCTTGCGCCGCTATGCTTCTAAATTGCCATGAATATTAGAATCTGTGCGGTAAGAACTCGCAGGAACATAGTCAGCGGATATACGGTGGCATAACCAACTGCAGGATAGCTGTTTCCGGCAATCTCTCCCGAGAATGCAAGCGCAGGTGGATCTGTTGTACTTCCGGCAATCATACCAATTAACGTCAAGTAATTTGTCTTTGTAATAAGTCGTGCAAGGATTCCAACAATCAACAGGGGAATTAATGTTATTATAACTCCGTAACCTATAAGCATATATCCTTGATGATTTACAAGAGTATCCACAAATTTTTCTCCGGCCCCAATTCCGACTGCTGCAAGGAAAAGACAAATACCAACCTCTCTCAACATAAGATTTGCGCTCTCCGTTGTATATGTGGGAAAATGTATTTTGTTGCCAAAGTGACCTATCAAAATAGCTATAATAAGCGGACCTCCTGCAAGTCCAAGCTTCACAGGCTGAGGCATTCCCGGAAATTTAAACGGAAGACTCCCAAGCAAAACTCCAAGCGCAATCCCCAAGAAAATGGCTGCCACATTCGGCTGCCAAAGTTTCTTTAATGAATTTCCCATAACCTCGCTCATCTGCTTGATTCCGCTCTCGCTCCCGACAGTTACTAATGTATCACCAACTTGAAGCGCGATATTGGGAGTTGCAACAATATCAACTCCCGAACGGAGAATTCTTGTAACATTCACGCCATAGGCTGTACGCAAATTCAGCTGACCTATTGTGCGGCCGTTAATGGAGGCTTTTGTAACCATTACCCTTTTAGATATCAGACTCTTATCCATACTTTCCCACTCTTTGATATCCATGTTTACAATCTTACCCATTGAGGTCGCTATTTCATCAACTTCAGAATCCGCAGCAACTATCAACATCATGTCGCCGGCATTCAGAACCGTAGAAGGAGATGCTAAGACAACCGTGCCGTTTGGCCTGCACAATCTGGTAACAACAAATTGCTTTTGGTTTATTGAATGCAGTTGCCCTATTGTCTTTCCGTTAACCAAATTGCCGTTAATTAAGCTGTCTGATACCTCAACGGTCACAGTTCTCGGAGCCGTCATCTTTGCAGAAGAGCCGGACTCAAGTTTCTCTGTCTCTTTATCAATTTTAACTTTAAAGACGGACTTAAGAATCAGCATGGAGAATATGATTCCAAGCACTCCAAGAGGATATGCCATGGCATATCCTATCGCGAGTGAAGGATCGACCGTCCCCGTTGCATCGGCAATTGTCTGCTGTGCCGCACCAAGTCCCGGGGTATTTGTAACCGCTCCGTAAAGAACGCCGGTCATAGTAATTAGGGAAGTACCTGTTATTCTGTGAATTGCATAGGCGCAAACACAGCTGAGCAGTACTATTAGAGTTGCCCATCCGTTAAGGGCAAGACCTCCTTTTTTAAATGATGATACAAAGTTGGGGCCCACGGAAAGACCAACGGAATAGACAAAAAGTATCAGTCCAAAATCCTTTACAAATCCCAAAGTAACGGGCTCTATTCTCATCCCAAAATGAGAGACAATAATTCCGACAAAAAGCACCCATGTTACACCAAGAGAAATTCCCCCAACTTTAACTTTTCCAAGTAAAACGCCAAGAGTTATTACAATAGAGAGTACTATCACGGCATGTGCAACTCCCTGATTCATAAATAACTGTCCAAACCATCCCAGTACCATAACTTTTAAATATTTATTTCTTCTTTTTTCCCGACAGTTTTGCCACAGGTTTGGCGGAATTGCCCGTAACACCCATCTCTTTTAGCAAGGTATCGGCATGAGCATACTTATCCAAAAACCACAAAACATATCTAATATCCAGATTTACGCAGCGGCAATATTTATTGTTAAAGAAAAATTCATCTGCAATGCCGTCTCTGTTTCCGTCAAATGCAAGACCTATGAGTTCGCCATTGGCATTCATTACCGGACTGCCTGAATTTCCGCCTGTTATATCACATGTAGAAATAAAATCAACGGGAATTGTGTTGCCGCTCATTGTACTTGTCCATTGTCCAAAATTTTTATTTTTGATTAAGCTGTACACGGCCGGATACATATTAAAATCATAATTTGTTGTATCTCTCTTTTGTTCTATTCCGGCTGCCGTGGACTGCCATGAATAATAAACGCCGTCTGCCGGAGCAATGGATGCTACATTACCGAAAGTTATTCTCATTGTGGAATTTGCATCCGGAGCCTGAGCAACACCCTTATCTTTAAGCATCATATAAGTTGCACCAATATATGCTCTGTTGAGGGTTGTCGGATTGAGCTTTTCGGCAGCCAGGGTTTTGTTTGCTTCCTTTCCCAACTCTGTTGAATTCACAAAACTTTCGAATACTGCAAAAGGCTCATTTTTAACTTTTTCCATTGTTATGCCGCTTGCAAAGAATTTGATTGTTTTAGCACTGTCGCTGAAAATGCTGTTGGCATACATTTCTTTGATTTTGTTCTCCAGGTTGTCTTTGTTGTCGTCCAGAAATTTCCTCAGCTCATTGCTCATATACTTGCGGTCCACATGCTCATCTATATATTTTAGCATTGCACATGTAATTTCCTGTTCTACAGCAGGATCCGTTTCCCGTTCCTGCCTTAACGTTGTATTTAAAATTCCACGTACATCATTATCTGAAGTGTCTTCCGCTGTAAGTTGTTTCTTCTCCATTTTCTTTACAATTGTTGCCAATCTTGTAGAGTAAGTAACTGGAGCACAGCCTCTTACAAGAGCTTCCATTAACATTTGTCTGTTCCTGCTTATATCTTTTACAGATGAATAAGTTTTTTGCAATCCATCAAGAACATTACCATAATCCTTAACTCTTTGAGGGTCTGCATTTATCCACTGCTTAAGTTTTGCCTCTCTAACTTTAATTGTATCAATAGTTCCCTGTTTTCCAATACAGATGTTCTGCCATTTTGCATAATCACAATAGTTGCTAATTTCAAAGTACTCATTTGAATATTTTAATCTTAACAGCGGGTCCTTGTCCATGAATTTTTTGATGACATCAAGTTTAGTTCTTCTAATTACGTATGTAATAGGATTTTCAACAGCATAATGATATTCCAGTTCCGGAGAGGATACATATCTGTTTGTGCGGCCCGGGTAACCCATGACCATTGTATAGTCCCCTTCTTTAACTCCTGCCGCTGAAACTTTCAGGTATGCAGCGGTTTTCATTGGAACATTGTTAGGACTATATTCTGCCGGTGAACCATCGGGAGCTGTATAAATTCTATACATTGCAAAGTCACATTTGTGCTGAGGCCAACCCCAATTGTCCGCGTCATTGCCAAATGCGGCAACTGTAACCGGAGGCGCGCCAACAAATCTGACATCTCCATAAGTCTGACTGATATATAAATAGTATTTCTGACCCGCCCATTCCGACTGCAAATCAAAATCATATTTTTTAGCCTCTTCATCTTTCCCCAACTTGGCAAGAAGTCTGCGCTGAACTTTTGTAAGATAGCGGAAACCTCTGCCGCCGTGGCAATCCATGCTGTCAACTATTGCCCTGCATTCATCCGTCACATCCAGAACAGTGCAAAGAAATGTTATGGTCTTCCCTTTGATTGGCATTTCATCTGAACGCTTCAGAGCCCAATATCCGTTCTCAAGATAATTATGTTCCGGAGTTGAAAGTGCGTGAATATCAGAGTATGCGCAGTGGTGGTTTGTAATCATCAGACCATCAGGAGAAATAATACTGCCGCTGCACTCACCCCCGTTAAGAGCAACAACGGCATCTTTTAAAGATGTGCCGCGTTTGTAAATACCGGGCTGTTGATATTTTGCATCTGAATATATTTGAGCAGGGGTTATCTTAATACCTGCTTTTCTCATCAATCCATAAAGCTGGGGATTAATGTCATTGACCAGCCACATTCCACCGTCGGCGCGAGCGGCGGTGCAAAAACCTAACACACAAAGTGTTATAAGAATTAGAGTCTTACGCATTTTATATAATTTAAAATTGTCCGCCAAAATTAACAATAAAAAAAGCGGTCGGCAAATTACCGACCGCTTAAATATTATCAAAGCAACTTCTCAGAAACTCAACCCGACAGTTGCACTTAACATCTGGGAATATTTTCCCGGAGCATAAATAATGTTTTTGCCCTGTAATCTGGTATAGGAAACGTCTGCATACAAATTCCCCTTAAGTTTACCGCCCAGGAATGCAGTGTATCTTAAACCAAAATTATACAAACCTTTTGGCTGTGTATAATATTCATATTCTCTGAAAAGCAATGAATAGTTTGGTTTAGGCTCTCCCGTTGCTACAGTCATGGTAAAGTTTGGATCTGCGTGTTTTTCAAGCGCATAACCCCATCCGTTGCTCCACTTTGCTCCCGCATAAACATCAAACATCCATTTCTCAAATAAGAAATTTTTTCTTGCCTTTACATAGAAATCATTATAAGTGATTTTCTGTGTGTAATAGTAGGGAAGAACAAATGAACTGTTGGAACGGTCTGTATAGTGTTCATATCCGAAATTGACATCAACTGAGGGGTTTAATTCTCTGCCGGCACCTTTTCCAAACGTCATTCTATAGTCCAAATTCCAATCAAAACTTCTCTTTGCAAATACTTGAACTTCACCATAGTAAGTAACCGTAGTAATACCGCTTACTATCTGACTGGTAAATATTTGGTCATTGTTTTTAATCTTATTATACGCACTCTTAAATGTCAGGTAATCCACAAAATTTCCGTTGTCATAACTCAGCTTTCCGGTATAGGAAAAATTATTTCCATTCTCTTTAGAGTATAGGTGACGTGCACCCTCTCCTGTCTGACCGCGCCTGTTGTAAAAAGAAATCTCATTGTAGAAGCGCCATTTGCCACCGGCATTATCGTCAAACTTGAATTCAACTTGACCGCTCTCTCCGTTATATTTGCTAATAAAATACTGATTGTCCATATACAGAGTCTCTGTGTCCCATGCATCATGCAAACCAAAGAACAAGCCTTTAAACCAATATCCGGTATAAACCACATTGTTATCTGATACTTTGGAATATTTTACCTGTTCGTTATACTTCCTATAAAAATAGCTTGCTCCAACATCAACAAAATCAGATGTATATTTTGCTCCAAAATTTAAATCCATAAAAGCGTAGGTTGTATAGTGACGCAGGTCTCTCATCTTTGACAAGTTTGAGGTCTCATATTTTACATTCGCACCAAGAACAAGCCATTTTGTTGCATTAAAAGCAAAGCCTCCTGCAAGTTTATAATACTCCTGTCTTTTTGATGTCGGTACCGTATCTGCAATAAAGTTTGTCAATCTCTCCGGATCAATAACTCCGCTGTAAGTCATATTATTGCCTCTAAAGTTGTTATATTCCAGCATACCGTGCATTGCAACCTTTTTAACTCTTGCGTAAGATTCAGTCTTCAATCCGAATATATTACTATTATCTGACTCATAGTATTTTACAAACTTGCCGCTGTTGTAATTAAAATAGGAGCTGACATAAGAGAGTTCTTTATTATTCGCGATGGGAATATTTACAAGTCCGGCCGCGTTTAGGCCGGTAACCCATGCACTTTTCAAAGGAACTATCTCAAACTTTGACGTTTGCTTAAAAGTAACAAGAGAGTCATCCTGTTGTTTTTTGAAGTACTCTGCATTCCTGCTGTTCTGTGCCTCAACACCTGTTGTAAAGCAGCATATAAATAGGACAGCTGATGCAATAAAACCAAATAAGTTTTTTATCTTTTTCATTTCAGCTCCTCCTTATTGCTCATCTTTTAATAGTTGGTGATCGCTTACTGCAAAATCCGCCAACGAGTTATTTGTATCCTGCAGAATTGTTCTGCCGGCTTTTGCTGTAGCCGCTTCATCTACAATTCTATAAATACTATGGCCTACATACATATTGGAAGCTGTCGGGAACAAAACATAAGACGCATCAACGGATGCCGGTAATCTCTTATATTCCGTTGTAGACCTCATTACCTCCACTGCATCAAGCACAAATGATGATGGCACCATAATATATTCAAATGCAGAAGAAGATCCCGGCTTGCGGCTTCTGTTATTAGGGTCATTTATGAATTCTTGCGCCGTGTATCCTTGTATCTTGAATATCAGAGCAGTCGGAGAACTCAAAGAGAAAGCGTAGGCAGTAGAAGTTCCCTGTTTCCACAATAAATCCAGCCAATGTCCGTCCAAATTTGAGGAAGGTGTTGGATGATAAGTCTTGTTAGTATATCTGGAATTATAGCAGACAAAATAGTCGGATTTGCTCAAATCCACAGAACTAGGATTAACCAACGTATGATTGATTGCACCCCTTATCACAAGTACAGCATACTTGCCCGGCTGAACAGGGAAAGACGTTCCCGTCCCGGGCCATTGCCATACCGCCTCTGTTATTGGAATTGTATCTCTAATAACCTTCTGTCCGTTGGCATCTGTATATGACCAAACGCTTGGAGATGAAAGTGAGTTATAAGCGTCTGCGCATCCAAAACAAAGACTATCCAAGTATGCTACCTGATCACTATTATTAAAAACCGTCATATATGCATCTGCATAATATGACTTACTGGTGCTTGGATTATAGCATCCCGCAAAGTATACTTCTTTGATGACCAGCTGGCTGGAATAGGACAGAACCAAACCTACATTAAGATTTATCTCACCGGCAGTAGTGTCTTGCAGTTTGACTGCGTCAATACTTTTGTTAAACAGAGGAATAGTGCCGGACTCGGAAACTCCTTTATCAGATACAGATACCCTGTAAAAACCGTATTGTAAATTTGCGGAGCATGCTCCGTTTGCGTCCGTTGTAAGGTCGTACTCAACTCCTGTAGATGGGTTGATAACTTTAACAGTCACTCCGGCTCTAACAAGAGAGGTGTATTTATCGGGATAAACTAACTGGATGTTCAACTTCTTTGTTCCTGAAGTGTAAGCGCTGTCATCCGTTTTGTCAAGCTGTTTTGAGCAAGAGCAAAACAGCATCAAACCTATCGAGATTAAAAATAATATCTTTTTCATATTCATTTCTTTATAAGCCTCTTTAGTCCTATTTAAAATTTAAGTCTTAAAGTTGCGCCGTAGGTAAAGTTGGCTGTTTTCATTGAATACATCCCAGTAGCCCAGTATTTTATCTTATGCATGCTGCGCGTGCAATTATTGGCAAAGAAAGAAATAGATGCAATCTTGCCTATTTCCTTTGTGATACTGATATTTGCACTAAAGTACGGACCGTTGCCGTCCGTAACGTACGTCACTTTGCTACCAGAACCACTTATTAAAGAGGCATATACAGGATCCGCGGCCTCTTTTGAGGTAAACGGTTTTACGGTCCCGTCAAGAGTTTTGTAAGCAACCGGCCAGGCTCCGGTGGCATATTGTTTCTGATTATAAACGGAACCGGAAACTTTATTGCCGCTGTCATCTACAAGATAAGCCCACTCCGTGCCGTTATAATACGTTAAATTTTTGTCTCTTGCATAGAATTGTGCCTCAATCCTGGTAGAAATCGTCAAACGCACTTCAGGAATATGAGTTACAAATGTAACATTGGCATTAATATTATCCTTTTTGCTTCCATTATACGTCTTGACCCTGTCCATGTCTCCCAAATAATAAGCAACAAACTGATATGAACGCCCCTGGGAACCTAATGTGGAGTGAGAAAGACCGGCTGCATAATACTCTGTAAGTCTTGTATCCAGATTTTTAGTGTGGCCATATCTTGCATCCGCAATAACAGATGTTCTTAAAACCTTAATCGTTCCAAAATCGATTGTCAACTCAACACCCTGAGTAGTAATTGGTTGCAAGTTATTGGCAGTAGTGTTGCCTACAAATGTCGTGTCAAGAACAGCCTTGGGAAGTAGCGTCTCACCGGCAGTCGGATTGTCAAGATCCTTAACAAAAACATCACCGGTAGATTTATCAATTCTGAAACTAGGATTTGAAGGAACAGATGTTTGCTCGTTAGTCTTTACATAAGCATAAGGAACATAATCGGTAGTATTAGTGTATGTGTTTTTTGCCTTATTGTTAAAGTAAATGGCAGACACTTTTACCCCGCCAAGATTAACATCAAAACCCAATTCTATATTTCTGTTCTTAGCCCACTTTAGATCTTTATTCTCCTGATTCTTATAAACTTGCGTATTAACAGCATAAAAATAATCACTTGTGTTATAATTTTTGGAATACACAAGAATGTCGCGATAGTTATTAAGAGGATACAGAATACCAAGTGATGGAAGTTTTGTAAGTTGACCCCATGCGCCTCTCAATGTGAAAGCTCTCAAGAAACCGTTTCTCTTCTCTCTCATCAGGCTCCATTTTAAATTAAAACGCGGAGAGAGAGCGGAAGGATTGTTGTACTGCATGTTTCTAAGGTGTTGTCTCTCCGCTCTTAAGCCGGCAACAGCGGTAACCATTGTAGAGCCAAAAGGAATAGAGGCCACATCCTCCAAATATGCCGAATATGTATTGAGCGCAGGAATGTCTTTGTAAGATCTGTCTCTATATGAAGAGTTTTTGGAAACCCCGGGGTAAGAAATATTTGTAGAACTGTTTGTTGCCAAATATGTAATTCCGTTACCCACATTCTGAGAATTAGTCCAGTCAACACCCGCTTTCATATTATTATTTACTTTCCCAAATTTTCTGTTCCACGTTGCCTTAAGACTAAGAGCTGCATCAAAAGGTTTGCTGGCTTCTGTTGTCAAATAGTAGTAATTAATAGGCAGATAGGCGGTTTCATAGTATCCGTTTTCTAAAGACTGATAACCCGGAGTTACTGTTGAATTGGCATAAAAATCATTCTCTTTTTGAGTAGTATTCTCATAACTGACAGAACCCTTGCCTTCCAAACTTGTAATCCAAGGAGTGTTAAGCAACCACTTTACATCAGCGCCAAATCTTAAATTGCTCTGATCCTGTTTCATCCATGTATTTTTGTATGCATCAGGATCTTGCTTTGCATCCTGTTTAGCCCAGCCTCCGGCTAAATTAAGGTCAACCTTAAGAGGTTTGCCCTCTTTGTTGAATGTCCTCACATAGTTAACACTGTAATTGTTTCTGAAGTATGTAGTGTAGCGACTGACCGGATCTTTGAATGCCTTTGCATATTCTGCACTAATATTCATTATACCCTTATCTTTCCCCAACTCAAAACCTTTGCTCGCAGAGAATTGTTTAGTCATCGGATTAATCGATATCGTAGCCGTATAAGGAGTCTTTCCCTTTTTGGTATTGATAAGCACCATACCTGATGTCATATCTCCATATTCAACAGACGGAACACCGGTAATTACTTCTACCGATTCTATGTTTGAAGCGGCAATAAATCTGGTATCTACTCCGGTCAAAGTATTTGACATATCTGTTGAAGCAAAAATAGATTTTGACTGATCAAAATTTAGCATGGATGCATTATTAGACAGTTTAATTCCGTCCATCATTACAGCCGTCCCAAATCCTTTGGAAACATCATCATCACCTCTTAAACTAATTACAGAAGCATCTGTAAGAGAATTTTTTGTAGTTGTACCTCCGGGCAGCAAACTCAAAATATCTGTGGCATTTACAACTTGCAAATGTTCAATCGCCTGTTTTTCCATCATTCTGGTAGTAGTTGCCGCGCTTTTACTCTCTTGCGCCGTAACCGTCACGGAAGACAATGTTAAATTGTCCTCTTTCAGCTTGAACTTCAGGTTCTCCATGTCCGTCTCAATCTTCAGCGTCATTTCCACGTTTTGATAACCAAGGCACGCAATTTTAAATGTTGTGGTGCCCTTTGGAACTCTGCTGATTGTGAACTGCCCCTTTGAATTTGTTGTTGCCCACAGGCCATACTCAGGCAGGTTGACGGTAACCATTTCCAGCGGAGTCTCAGACCCGGCCTCTGTTACCACACCCTTTAGAGTAACACCCTGTCCCTTAGCAGTTTTATTCTGCGCGGAGATTGAAGCAACACCAAATAGAAGAGCAAAGAAAATACAAATCAGTTTCTTCATTTAGGGTTAATATTAAGTTAAATTATAATTAAATAGTTTCTGTTTAATCCTGATAGATTACTTAGTGTTCACCGTTTTGTTATCGTCAGCAGGTTTGTATATCTGAGTGAAAATATTATTCTGGCCAAAGATGTTCTTTGCAATATTCTGCACATCCTCTTTAGTAATAGAGTTAATTATTGTCAAATCATCTGTGTCTTTATACTCTCCGTCTGTAAGATTATCTTCAATTCTGCTAATCCAGCTTATGCGAGAATAATCTTTCTCTTTAATTGACTTGTTAAGGAACTTGCGGAAATTATCCAGTTCTTCATTAGTAACACCGTTCTTTACCACATTGTCAAATTCTGTGTATACGGCCTTATTTAATGCATCAAGATTTTTTGCTCCTGCGGTGTAGCCTACGGTAACACACAAATATTTTTCCGGCTCTGTGATATATGTAGGAGATACGCTTACGCTATATGTACCGCCCATTTCCTCTCTCAATATCTGTATATACCTGTCTCTCAAAGCACTGCATAAAAATCTCGCAGCAATGATTTGTCTTGTACTATACTCGCCAAAACCTGTTGCATCTACTGTAACGTCGCAAACCGTACTCTTTATATCATGTGCATTGTAAACAAATTCTCTCTTTCCCTTAAGCAGATAATTGCCTTTGTCGCTCTTTGCATTCTCATTCCCAACAGGCATGTTGCCGATATATTCCTCAATTAAAGCCTTTGCTTCCTTTGCACTCATAGGACCGCTGAAAATGTATGTCATGCCGGAACGATTGCTAAAATGCTCCTTAAAATATTTCATAAGCATCTCCGCAGTAAAGTCTTTAACATCTTGTGTTTTAACCTGTTGCTGAAGAGGAGTTGGGTAATAAGTCACCTTCTCCAAAGTGTCTGCAAATTTGCGCAGTTCGCTCTTTGGAAGCTCCAATGATGCAATGCTGGATTTCTTTGTATTGCTCAAAGCCTCTGTGTCCAACTGAGGATCAGTAATTTGAGCATACAGCATTTGGAAGAATTGCTCGGCATCTGCTACTTTAAACACGCCGCTTACTACATCCTTCCTATAATGAGATTCCGGTGCAAGTCTCATATTTTTTCCGCTCATGAGCTTTGTAATCTCATCTCTTTTAAGGTCTCCGAATACAACCGCGTCCAAGCAACCCGCAGCAACTTTTGTACTCTTAACATCTTCATCCTTAACAACTGAAAGTCCGCCGTTTCTGTAAGCCTTCATCATCACTCTCTTTTCTACATCCGGTTTTGTCTCTCTCCAGTAAACCTTTGTGTTTCCCGGTAATGTAAAGACTATTGTTGAATCTACCGCTGCATATTTCTCCATAGAAATTACAGGAACCGGTTTTAAATTCTTAGATAAAACCAATTTGCCGGTGGCTTTAAATACATACGGTTGAATCTTGGATTTATTCACAGAATCCCTGATAGTATTTAATTCATTTTCCGTCGGGAGCGTTTTCTCCAAACTCTTAGGAGCAACCAAAATAGAAACGCTGTTGTTGTACTTTATTTTTTTAACGTAATCGTTTACGTCCTTTGCGGTTATCTCACTAAGCATCTTTACATTATTGTCTGCATAAGCCTTTGTGTCAAACAAAGGAGATTTTCTTGTAAAGTTCTGAACTGCAATTCCTACATAAGTTCTGCTGTCTGGATCATATAATCCTTTTATATCTCTTGTATATCTTCCTTTTACTTCAGTAGCAGCCTCGGCAACTTCTTCCTCTGAAAAACCGTATTTCAACATTTGAGCGGCATCTTTGTAGAGTGCAATCATTGCTTTTCTGTAATTGTTATTTGCAGGAACTGAAGTAAATCTCATGACATTGCAATCATAATAAATTCTGTCCATAGCAAGAACGCATCTCTTTGTTGCAGCATCCGGCTCTTTTCTCTCTTGCACAAAACGGTTGTTCATTGCCGTTGAAATAATCTCTCTAATAAGCCCTTGCTGTAAATATTCATTTGTAGAAAGATATTTGTCATCAAAGTAAGGGTATCTTATATCCAACTTTGCAGCAATTGCCCTGGTCTCCGGGTCTACAAAATATCCAACCTGATTTTTACCAACATAGTCAACTTTGTAAGCTTCTCTTTTTGCTCCGTTCTTTACTGCAGGAATATCGCTGAAAATTCTCTTGATGCTGGCTTCAATCTTAGCCGGGTCAATATCGCCTACGATTACAATAGCCTGCAAATCAGGTCTGTACCATTTATGGTAATAATCCACCAATACCTGAGGAGGAAAGTTATTTACAATATCCATCAAACCTATAGGGTCTCTCTCTGCAAAGCGAGAACCTGCATAATCCAAATCATAAATAGTTTTCATCATCCTGCTCTTAACGTCATCTCTCATTCTCCACTCCTCTCTTATGACCCCCCTCTCTGCTTCTATCTCCTCCGGCTCACAAGAAATAAATGAAGACCAATCATGTAGCATCAAGATAACAGTATCAACAAAAGACTCTCTTTTTGTTGGAACGGCATCAATATTATACACCGTTCTATCTTGTGAAGTAAAAGCATTTAAGTTGTTGCCAAATCTTACGCTGTTGTCTGCAAGAACTTTTCTAAGAGCTTGCTTGGGAAAATTTTTGGTTCCGTTAAATGCCATGTGCTCAAGGAAATGGGCCAGTCCTCTCTGAGACTCGTCCTCCTGCAATGAGCCAACGTTATCTGCAATATAAAAATCTGCAATGCCAACAGGATTTGTGTTCCTCCTTATATAATAAGTAAGACCGTTATCCAACTTACCGACGATGTAATTCTTATCTGTCGCGATAGGTAAATCTTTAGTTCTTTTTTGTGCGAACGAAAAAGTTGCGGCAAGACACATGGCCACCGCAATTAGAAGAATTTTTTTCATATAGCTGTTATAATTTCTGCAACAAATGTAATGTTTTTTTGCACCAAAATACCACTCTCAATGTATTTTGTGCGGATTTATTTTTTTTGAGACTTTTTTTTGCTTACAAATTGAAAGCAAATTGTAGAAAAGACATTAATTATTTAACTTTTACCTTGGCAAAAACTTGCTTATGCGCAGTTAAGCTCATTAAAACCGTTCTAATTAGGTTATGTAACATAAAGGCAACATACAAAGCCTGAATACCTATTGTCCCTTTTAACAGTGCGTAAGATGCAAAGAAAGCCACTGCCGCAATAAGCATAATATACATAATAGCTTTGGTTGCCGTTGCTCCAATGAAAATCCCATCCCATGTAAATGCAATACAACTGACGGCCGGCATAACCCAAAGCCACGGCAAAAACGGAACGGAGTCCTCAATTACTTGTTTGCTGTCTGTTAACATCATCACCATTGCCTTGCTGCCAAAAATATAACAAAGCGTCGATATAAAGGCTATCCCTCCGCACCACCAGAAAATGATCTTAACGGAAATCTTTAAAGATTTTCTATCCTGCGCGCCAATATATTTTCCGGATAAAGCTTCTCCCGCAAAAGCAAAACCGTCTATGAAGAATGAATACAAAAGCAGCAACTTCATCATGATTGTGCTGACCGCCAAAAGTTCATCTCCGTAATTTGCGGAAAATGAGGTAAATCCGGCGTAGATGCCAAGGAAGCAAAGAGAACGGACAAATAAATTTCCATTAATGGAGAAGAATTTTTTTAGGTGTTTTAGCCTGAGGCTCTCATGAAAATCAAAATATTTAAAGAGTTTCCTATAATAAGTTATCATGAGTATAATGCAGAGAATCAGTCCTGTATATTGAGCAAGCAAAACGGCAAAGGCTATTCCGCGGAAACCCAACCCCATGTGCAATGCAAACCAAATGCTGGCAAGCAGGTTTACAACGTTAACTGTTATATCCGCTATCATCGGACTTATTGCATTTTGCATCCCAATGAAAAACCCCTTAAAAACAAATAGTGAAAGTGTAGCAGGAGCAGCCCATATTCTTATAAAATAATACTCCTTTGCCAGTGCCGCAACCTCCGGGGAGCAAGGAATCACAAGCAGTGCAAGATTTATGTACAGATACTGAATTATCCAGATTAACAGAGCAATAATTATTGCAGTTCCAAGTCCCTGGGAGAATACTTTCATAACGTCCCCAAAATCTTTTCTGCCATAGGCCTGTGCAATCATGCCGCTGGTCCCCACTCTCAGAAAACCCATATTCCAGTAGAGCAAATCAAACAACATCGTACCAATTGCCATTGCCCCAATGGCAACCGCATCTCCAAGCCGACCCGCAACACCAAGGTCAACCATTCCAACCAGAGGAACGGTGATATTGGCAAGAATGCTTGGAAAAGCTAAAGCCAATACGCTCTTATTTATTTTCTTGATGTTGTTCATAAAAATTGTTAGTGTTTTGGATGCTTAACGTTATATGCAGTTACCGCTTTGCTTTAATCCTCCGGAGCCCTATACTTTGTATCTTCCTCTAACATAGCAAGATATGAATAATATCTTTCCGCAGAAATTTCACCCTTCTCAACGGCAACTTTAACAGCGCATCCCGGTTCATGAGTATGAGTGCACGGAGCAAACCTGCAATTATTTTCCACCCTTAACATCTCCGGAAAATAATTACTCAGCTCCTCTTTTTTAAAATTGACAAGGCCAAAGCCCCTGATACCGGGTGTGTCTATTACAAAACCTCCCGTTGCAAGAGGATGCATCTGGTAAAAAGTAGTAGTATGTTTCCCCTGGAGATGTGCCGCAGAAATTTCCGCTGTCTTCAAGTCAAGATTTGGATCCATCCTGTTAATCAAAGAAGATTTGCCGACTCCGCTCTGACCGCTAAACAGTACAACCCTGTTTTTACACTCCTCTTCTAATACACTCATATTCAATCCCGTAATAGCAGACACCTCCAACACTTCATATCCGGCCCCGCAATAAATGTTTTTAAAATTTTCAGCCTGAACTTTTATATTCTTTCTCTCTTGCTCGGATATTTTTTTACTCCCGACAGCCTCTCCTTCCTGCAAATAAATATCCGCTTTATTAAGCAAAATTGTAACCGGCACTCCGTAGGCCTCGCACGTAACCAAAAATCTATCAATGAATTGCAGCTTCACCTGCGGGTCAGCCAAAGTGACTGTTAAAAAAACTCTGTCCAGGTTTGCAGCAATAACGTGATTCTGTCGGGATAAATTTGTTGACTTTCTGATAATACAATTTTTGCGCGGCATTACCTCTTTGATTATGCACATTCTTCCATCCGCACTATTGCCCGTATCCCCCTCTCTTCCAGAATCAGCCTCCTCATATTCAACCATATCTCCAACAGCTATGGGGTTGGTAGACTCCAGATCTTCCAACCTCATTTTACCTTTTATGACAGCAGGAAATAAATTCCACTCCGGCAACTTAGAGAGTAGATAATGACTTCCCGTATGTTTGACAACGGTAGCTTTCATAGGGTGCGAATTTAGCAATTTGTTTAAAAAGGATTAACTTTGCCATGTATGAAAACGCTGAAACAACTTAACTCAATTATAGATAAGGCAATTACAAAGTTAGACTGGGATAAGGAACCCGAGCGTCTGTACAAGCCGCTGGAATATATGCTCTCAATAGGAGGAAAGAGACTGCGTCCAAGGTTTTGCCTGACCGCGTATAATTTGTTCAGCGATAAAATTGATGACAGTATCATTCTTCCTGCTCTTTCTTTGGAGGTGTTTCACAGTTTCACGCTCATCCATGATGATATTATGGACAAAGCATCATTAAGACGCGGACAAAAGACTGTTTATAAAAAATGGAACAGCGATATTGCCATTCTATCCGGAGATGCTATGTGTATAGATTCTTACGTCCTGCTTGCAAATGCACCTTGGGGCAAACTTCACTCGACAATGGAACTGTTCTGTAAAACAGCCCTGCAAGTATGTGAAGGTCAGCAATATGACATGGATTTTGAGTACATGAAAACCATTAAGATAGAGGACTATATGAAGATGATAGCCCTTAAGACAGGTGTTTTGATTGCATGTTCTGCAAAACTTGGAGCGCTGATAGCCGGAGCTCCGGAGTCTATATGTGACGGCCTGTACAAATTTGGACTGCAGCTTGGTCTTGCATTTCAGATTCAAGATGATTATCTGGATTCATTTGGGGATGAGAAGGTTTTTGGGAAGAGAATCGGAGGAGACATCCTAAACAACAAGAAGACATGGCTTCTTGTAAATTGTTATAACATTGCCAACAGCAAAAAGAAAAAAGATTTATGCAAATTGCTTATGATGCCGGAGTCCGCAGGCAAGAAAAAAATCTCAAAAATCAGGCAATTCTTTGAAGATATGGGAGTTAAGGATAATGCAGAAAAAGCTATCGCGGATAATTACAATAAAGCGCTGGAAACTCTTGAGAGATTAGAGCTGAATGCGGCCCAAAAAGCGCAAATGACCAAATACGCTAACACTCTTATTACCAGAATAAAATAGATCCCAAAGGGATACTTCAGCTGTTTTTTGGAATATTACTTTAAACAAATTTTATAATTGATACTTATATGAGTTTTACAGGAAAGTGCAATGAGATATTTAATAGGTGTATTGCCGATTATCATGTAGCTAATGATGTAGACACTCCTATTAAAAATCCTTATGAAGAGCGCAGCATTGAGTACTTTTTGTATTTGAAAAATTGGATTGATACTGTTCAGTGGCACTTGGAAGATATAATCAGAGATCCTCAGATTGACCCGTTGGCAGCATTGAAGTTAAAGAGGCGCATTGATAAGTCAAACCAAGACAGGACGGATTTGGTTGAAATGATAGATGGCTGGTTTTTAAATAAATACAAAAACGTTAAACTCCATGCCGATGCTACAATCAATACGGAAACTCCGGCATGGGCGGTTGACCGTCTCTCCATACTTGCTTTAAAAATTTATCACATGCATGAAGAGGCTGTAAGGGCAGATGCAAGCGCAGAGCACAAGGAAAAATGTCAGGAAAAACTCAATGTCCTCATCACCCAGCAGTTAGACCTTGGAAAAGCTATAGATCAATTGCTTACAGATATAGAAGAGGGACGCAAATATATGAAAATCTATAAGCAGATGAAGATGTACAATGACCCATCTACCAACCCGGTTCTTTACGGAGGCGTTAAGTCTAAGTAATTAAACCTTTGGTCTACTCGCGTTAATAGTCAAAATAATTGTGGCTGTAATCATAGGTCCGAATGAACACAAAGCATCAAAGACATATTCTGATTATAAGACTCTCGGCTCTTGGAGATGTTGCAATTGCCGCACCCCTTGTAAAGGAGTATGCGCGCCAAAATCCGGGAATAAATTTTTATATGCTTTCCCAACCGCGCTATGAACCGATGTTTAGCGGAGCGACAAATCTTTTTTTCATCCCGATAGATACCAAAAAAAAATCTCCGAATTATTGCGGCGGATTTTGGAAACTGTTGCAATTTGCAGGTGAGACCGTCGTGAAATACGGTATAACAGACATTGCCGATATTCACGATGTTTTAAGGACAAAAGTTTTGCGCTTTGGTACGTTGGGACACGGCGTCAGATGCCGCGTGATAAATAAACATCATAAACAAAGAAAAGAACTTATCAGGAAGAAAAATAAAATTCTAAAGCCGATTATTGAGAGTCAGAGGTGTATGGAAGAAGTTTTAGTTGAGCTTGGACTAACTGATATTCACTTTACTTCCGCCGGAAGACCAATAGAAGAAAGAGCTCATTTATCAACAGATGTTCTCACCATTGGAATCGCTCCTTTTGCCGGGCATAAAGGAAAGACATGGCCGCAGGAAAAGATGGAGGAAGTTGTGAGGATTTTAAGCGATAAAAATAAGATTTTACTTTTTGGCGGCGGGAAAAAAGAGGTTGCCGTTTTATCAAGTTGGGCGGACAAATATCCTAATACAGAAGTGGTTGCAGGGAAGCATACGATGGTTGAAGAACTGGAGTTTATGAAAAATCTTAATGTGATGATAAGCATGGATTCTGCAAATATGCACCTTGCCTCCTTGGAGGGGACGCCGGTAGTTTCTGTGTGGGGTGCAACTCATCCTTACGCGGGATATTACGGATACAGACAAAATGTTAATAATGCCGTACAAGTGGATTTACCATGCAGACCTTGTACAATCTACGGTGCAAAGCCCTGTTATAAAGGAAATTACGAGTGTCTGGAAAAGATAACTCCGATGATGGTGGTCAAGAGTGTTGAAGCCGTTTTAAAGAGCGGAGAGAAAAAATCATAAGGAAAAAACAGATAATATTATCTATGTTAATACCAATTTGCGGTCTAATCAAATTTGCATAAAACATATTTTGATTCTGTCATAAATTTATGAGTGATTTATATGCCTGAAAATCAAATAGAAATAATGGCGCCTGCCGGCAACTTTGAGTGCCTTATGGCTGCAATTCAAGGCGGTGCAAACTCCGTTTATTTTGGAGTGGGAAATTTGAATATGCGCTCTCATTCCGCAAATAATTTTCAGCCGGAAGATCTGGCCAAAATAACTGAAATCTGTCGGGAGCATAAGATTAAATCTTACCTAACGCTAAATATTGTAATTTATGATTCTGAAACCGAAGATGTGCGCACGGCCCTGCAAGCTGCTAAAAATGCAGAAGTTACAGCTGTGATTGCATCTGATATGGCGGTAATTGGCATGGCGCGGCAGATGGGAATAGAAGTTCATATTTCTACTCAGCTTAACGTTTCAAATTTTGAGGCTTTAAAGTTTTATTCTCAATTTGCAGATGTTGTTGTGTTGGCGCGGGAACTAACGTTGCCGCAGGTTAAGGAAATTAGCAGACGAATCAAAGAAGAAAAAATTTGCGGACCGGGCGGAAAGCTTATACGACTGGAGATGTTTGTTCACGGAGCGCTTTGTATGTCTATCTCAGGCAAGTGCTATCTCTCTCTGGATGAGTACGGTGCATCTGCCAACAGGGGTTCTTGCTATCAGCTGTGCAGGCGCGGCTATAAGGTTTCGGATTTGGAGACCGGCAGAGAATTTAATATTGAAAATAAGTACATAATGTCCCCAAAAGATTTATGCACAATTGAATTTATTGATAAAATTATTGATGCGGGATGCACCGTATTTAAAATAGAAGGACGCGCCCGCAGCGCAGAGTACGTAAAGTTTGTAACTTCTTGTTACAGACAGGCCGCAGATGCCGTGATTGCAGGAACTTACACACCCGATTTTGCGGCCGCTCTAAAGTCTAAGCTAAGTGGTGTTTTCAATCGCGGCTTCTGGGACGGATACTATATGGGTGCGCGCCTTGGAAAATGGAGCACTGTTTACGGTAATAAATCTACACGAAAAAAAACATACGTTGCAAAAATCACAAACTACTTCTCCAATCTTAAAGTTGCAGAGGTTCTGGTAGAGGCCGGAGAGCTTCATGTGGGTGATAATGTGCTTATTATAGGACCTTCTACCGGCTGTCTGGAAAAAACAGTCACTGAAATACGCGTGGATTTAAAGAGCGTTCCGGCTGCCCGTCAAGGGGAGCTCTGCTCAATCCCTATTGATGAACATCTGCGGCGCTCAGACAAGATTTACCGGTGGGAATAACTTTCCCGCTGTATCTGTCGTGATTACATAACATATTGATATTATGCACATTTGCTGTCAGATATAGAAATATTTCAGATTATTCTTGACTCTACCCTTAGGTCATGCATTACCTTTGCAACCGTAAACAATGCGCAACGTTTATGGAATTAAAAATTAAATTAAAAATCGGTGAATTTTCAAAGCTCTGTCAGGTGACGGTTAAAACTTTGCGGTTTTATGAAAGAATTGGCTTGCTCTCTCCGCATGAAGTAGATGAGTGGACCGGTTACAGATATTATGATGTATGCCAGTTGGCCGCCATGAGTGATATTCTTCACCTTAAATCACTGGGTTTCAGTTTAGAAGAAATTAAGCAAATGCTGGAAGACGGGATAACAACCCCGCCCGTAAGCATGATAGAAGAAAAACTGAAGGCTTGTAAAGATGAAATAAAACTGCTGCAAAACCGTCGTACTGAGCTTATTGCCCTGAAAAAGGAACCAAAAGAAGAAAACAAAATGGAAAATATTGCTATCAAATCATTACCAAGAATAATTGTTGCAAGTTATCGCTGCGTTATTAAAAACTATTCGGATTTATTCAATTTGTGCCCAAATATAATTGGACCCGAGATGCAGCGGCTCGGATGCGAATGCACGGAGCCCGGGTATTGTTATACTATTAATCACGACAGAGATTACAAAGAGACCGATATTGATATTGAATATTGCGAGCAGGTGACAGCGCTTAAGCAAGATTCAGATAAAATAAAATTCAAAGTTGTGCCCGAGGTAGATAAAGCACTGTGCTATAAGCATTACGGCGGCTATGACACTTTCAGACAGTCGTGGGCCAAGGCTATGACTTTTATGGAAGAAAATGGTTATAAGATCTCTGATAACCCAAGGTTTAACTACATTGACGGCATCTGGAACAAATCCTCTGTCAGTGACTGGCTGACAGAGATACAGATTCCCATAACCTCTGCTCATAAAAAGTAGTCCCCGCTTTTAACAAGTTGCAGCGACTTGTGTTGCTCTCGTTTCAGAACACCGCCTGTATACAAATCATCAAAACACATATGCAATCGGCTGGTTACGCGGGCGCCGTCTATAGAATATACTCGTCTACTACGTAAACCCGCCGCCATGCA
>JAQWEK010000084.1 GCA_028704975.1 Bacteroidales bacterium
CCCTTTAGGTTCTACTTTATAAGTATATGATAAATAATATTTTGACAGGGAAGAAATCAGATTACGCCTGCCTTTTGCACAACTTATGCGGTTTAACTCAAAATCGGAATAACCGTACAGATACGCGTCGTCACTTTCCGATTTAATTTTATCATAAACCTTGTCATAAGCCGGCATTTCAAACGGCATGGACAAAACATCCCCAGTTTTGATTCCGGCCTTATCGGCAGGCGAATCGGGATAAACGCCGGCCACGCGGCCTTTTTTATCGGCATCAAAAATTACCCCAATGCCGTTGTAAAAATGGGAATCCACGCGCCCAACTTGTTTGATGGGAAAACAACTTAACATTTCATCTCCTATATTGGAAGCAAAATCCTTGATGGTGGCTTTTTTATCATATAAAGTTTCATATTGCGCTCCCCATACGGCGGCGGATTGCGATTTGCCGTTGCGCAATTTACCCCCATCCAGCATGGTTATGGACATTCTGGTCAGGTATTCCGTGGCAGTATAATCTCCGTGAGTCTGAGTATCAACATATTGTCTTGTCCCCCAACCGCTGCCGTATTCATATCCATACCTGTATGAAGTTGAAATGGATTGAGTAGGCGGAACATAATGATCACGCCTGTCACTGTAAAAAGAGATCAGAATTACAATATCAGGCTTAGCCGTATCACGCTGCAGTCCTTTTGCTTCCATCATCGGCCCGATCGCGGCAGCTATTTCCTTTTGTGCCAATGTATTGTCACCGTTAAAGTCAAAATCGAACGACTTATAACCATACATATTTGCATCCGGATCGCATTGGACTGAAATCGGTTCTATATTTAAAACCTTACGGGTGGAATATCTATAAAGGTCTCCTTCATAGGCATATTGTGCAAATGCACATTCACTTGCCATATAATCGGCATCTACCGGTTGCCCCTCCAGTTTAATATCTCCGGCTCTTCCTCCCAATTTTACTATTTTAAATACACCACTCTTCTTATCTGCAAGAGAAGTTTCGTTGGTAAAACTATTACCGTCAACGGACAAAATCAAATCCGTCGGTACTATTCCCGCACGGGATGCCGGACCGTAAGGATCCACGCCGGTTACTACATAGCGATTACTGCCTGCAATATTAAACATCTGGCCGTAAATTCCATACCAATAACGCTGGGCCGCTGCGGGTAGCGAAAACCCAATAAGAAAAAGAACTGTAAGGTAAATTTTTTTCATATCAATGATATTTTATTGGATCAGCTTAACAAAAACCTATTCTTGTTGTAAAATCATCACAGTGACGGATCAATAGCTCTCATCATAGCCTTAATCTCCTGCTTTGCAGCCTTCCACCTGGGTACATCTACCTTAGGACCAACCACTTCCACAACTTTAGCAGAAATAATAGACCCTACTTCTCCGCAAACCTCCAGCGGCATTTTATTGGCATGGGCATATAAAAATCCGGCGGCATACAAATCCCCCGCACCGGTTGCATCCACAATATTTGCCGGTCTGGCTTCAATCCTATGGAAATTGCTTCCGCTCTGAATTAAAGAACCGTCTTTCCCGATTTTTACAACCGCAATTTTGCACATCTTTGCAATCTCACGTACTGCTAGTTCCGGCTTTAGCTTTGTAAAACTTTGCGCCTCAAGCTCATTTGCAAAAACTATATCTACATAGTGAGAAATCACATCATGAAGAAAAGCATTATTGCTCTCTACAATATTATAGCTTGCCAAATCCAAAGAAATTATCATCCCCAAACTTTTGCCAATCTCTACCGCTCTTCTTATCAGATCCTGATTTTGAACTAGATACCCCTCTATATGCAAATAATCATATCCTCTAAAATATTCAGGTTTCAAATCTTCAGGAGACAGTTCCAGAGCGGCTCCCAAATAATCTGCAAAAGTTCTCTCTCCGGAAGGCGGGGTAATAAACACCATTGCCTGTCCGCTGGCCGCTTTGCCTTTCAACAAAATAGGCTTAATGCCGTTAACCTCCTGAGAGCTCTTAAACAAGGAACCCAGCTCGTCATCTCCAACCTTTCCTATGAAACCACTTGGCATTCCAAAAATAGAAGTTCCGGAAATTGCATTAGCCGCAGATCCTCCGGCAACATATTGAACACCCTGTTCTTTAAGCATTTGCCATATTTTTGCTCCGGTTTCTTCATCAACCAACTGCATGCTTCCAACCGGAAGATGGAACTTTTTTAACAAATTATCATTTGGTAAAACCGCTAAAATATCCGTTAAAGCATTACCAACTCCAATAATTGACTTCATAGATAAATTCTCTTTTCTCTCTCACAAAGGTATATTATTTCCATAATTTATCGGAAGGTTTATGTAAATTTGCGGGAGGTATGCAGATAACCCCGGGAAAGCAATTGACAACTAAAAAAATGCTGCAGTACGCTCTTGTACTGCTGATTGCCATTGTGCTCCTTTATTTCTGCTTTAAAGGTGTCAAATGGAGTGATTTTGCAGACGGCCTGAGGCACTGCAATTATTGGTGGATAGCAATCTCTATGTTCTTTGGAGTCTCCGGTTTTATCTTGCGCGCATGGCGCTGGAAACTTCTTGCGAATCAGCTTAATCCGTCGGTTACATTAAAAGAGACTTATGACGGCTTAACAATTGGGAATCTTGCAAATTTTGCCCTGCCGCGTGTTGGAGAACTGGTCCGCTGCGGAATTGTAGCCAGAAAAAAAAGAGTGACATTTGAAGAGGCAATCGGAACGGTTATTCTGGAGAGAAGCTGGGATTTGGTCTGCCTCTTTTTGTTTGTCATAATTATGGTAGTATTTTCATGGAAAAGATTTGGCTCATTCATTCAGTTCCAGATGATTAATCCCGCAGAAAACAGGCTTACAAAAGTTCTGATAATTGTGATTGCTGCAATAATTGTTTTAATAGCCGCAGCAGCAATATTAATATATATCTATCGCGACAGATTAAGAAAACATAAGTTCCACAATAAGTTTGTAGGATTCCTTAAAGGGCTGTTGCATGGCATTTTAGCAGCATTCAAGATAAAGAAAAAATGGCTGTTTTTTACCCTTACCATTTTGCTTTGGACCAGTTTCTGGATAACCAGCTACACCACAATTCTTGCTTTTCCAAGCATGAATAACTTTACAATAACAGACGCCCTATTCCTTATGATTGTTGGAAGCTTGGGCTGGGCGGTTCCCGTACAGGGCGGTATTGGAGCTTATCATTTTTTGGTGAGTCTTGCATTGTCTGAAATTTACGGAATAGCTCACGCGGAAGGAATGGTATTTGCCACTATTTCTCATGAGTCTCAGGCATTTATAATGATCCTTTGCGGAGTGATTTCGCTCATCAGCATAGCAATAGAAAAAAAGAGAGCTAAAACTCCCGATAGTTTATGATTATAAAATTTAAAATTAATTTTAAAACACAGCCGGGAGAGCAGGTTTACATCACGGGCTCATCTTTAATTTTAGGCAACTATAATCCCGACAGGGCCTTCCGTCTTACACACTCTAAATCAGATGAATGGAACGGAGAAATAATGTGCGATCCCGTAAAGGAAAGACTGCTGTATTATAAATATTTTGTAAAAAATTCAGAAAATACAATTTACTTTGAGGCCGGCGGAGGACGTCGTCTTGCACTTAATTCAGCTACTGAAAAAATTGAGACAAAAGATCAGTGGCAGGGAAATACGGCGGAGGCCCCTTTTCTTACAGACCCGTTCTCACACGTATTTTCCGGCAGAGAGTGTAGCCCTTACACTCAGACGCATAAGCGTAATTATGAACTAATTATAAGAGTAGTCATACCCAACGTTCCAAAAGATTGCAGCATATATGTTTGCGGAAGCAGCAAGGAAACGGGAGAGTGGAAACCGGAAAAAGCCGCAAACATGGCAAGACTTAAAGGACTTAAGTGGATTGCATCTTTTCCAATAGAAAATGAACAGGGCAAAACATGGGAATACAAATTTGTCCGCAAAAATGATATAACAGGAGAGTACACATGGGAAGACGGATTAAACAGAGTACTTGTAATTCCGCAAGTATCTAAACATGAAACACTTATAATAGAGCATTCTTCTGCCAATTTTGATACCGGCAAACCAAAATTTGCCGGATGCGTAGTTCCTGTTTTTGCACTGCGCACAAAAAAGAGCTGCGGCATTGGAGACATAGAGGATCTTAAATCATTAATCGATTGGGCAAAGCAAGTTGGAATGAGCGTAATACAAACACTGCCAATCAATGACACATTGGAGCACATGAACTGGCAAGATTCATATCCGTACAACAGCATCTCTTCAATTGCCCTCCATCCCCTTTATCTCTCAATATCTACGCTCGGTCATATAAAAGAAAAACAAAAAGCAAAAGATTTCTCAGAAGAGATAAAATCTCTTAATCGCAAGTCATCAGTGGATTATGAAGATGTGCTAGAATTTAAAATGCGCTATTTCCGCGCTTTATATGATCAAAATAAAGATGACACTTTTGCTCAGCCGGAATACTACAAATTTATAAAAGCCAACAAAGAGTGGCTTTATCCTTACGCAGTATTTTGTGCTCTAAGGGACAAAAACAAAACCGCAGATTTTAGAAAATGGAAAAAATATTCCGTCTTCTCACAAGCCGATGTGGACAAGTTAAGTTCCGGGAAAAGTGAAATAAAAGATGACGTCTACTTTTATGTATATCTGCAATATCACCTTCATAATCAGATGACTGAAGCAATTGACTATGCCCATGCAAATGGCATTGTTTTAAAGGGAGATTTACCCATCGGGATAAGTAGGAACAGTGTGGACGCATGGCAGCATCCACAATATTTTAATTTTGGACAGCAGGCGGGAGCACCTCCGGATTATTACTCCGCAGAGGGACAAAATTGGGGATTCCCAACTTACAACTGGGAAGAGATGGCCGGGGACAATTACAAATGGTGGAAAAAAAGGATGCGTAAAATGTCTGATTATTTTGATGCATATCGTATAGACCACATACTGGGATTCTTTAGAATATGGGAAATTCCGTATCCGCTTGACGGTGGAAAAGCGGGACATTTTAATCCCGTGCTGTCACTTGATATTGAGGAGATTGAGAGCTACGGATTGCCGGTTCCGGATGAGCAGGATAAAAAAGATTTAAAAAAGATTGCAGAAGAAAATCTGTTCATGGAAGACCCGTATAATAAATGTAAATGGATCCCTTGTATCTGTGCAAAAGAGAGCCGGGAATACATGGCCTTAACATCCGCTCAGAAAAAATCTTTTAACGCGCTTTATGAAACTTTCTTCTATAAGAGAAACAATGATTTATGGTACAATAATGCAATGAAAAAATTGCAGCAAATCATGGCGGCGTCCAATATGCTGGCATGCGGAGAAGATTTGGGAATGCTGGCCGAACCTGTCCGCAAATGTATGGCGGATTTAAAAATTTTAAGTCTGGAACTGCAGATAATGCCTAAAAACAACACTGATTTTGCAGACCCCGCAACTTTCCCGTATTTAAGTGTTTGCAGCACTTCTACTCACGACAGTGAAACCTTAAGAATGTGGCTTGGGAGGAGGTTGAAAACCATCTCCTGCAAATCCGATGATACGGGAGAAACCTATTATGATGCGACGGCAAAGGATTGTGAAAAAGTTTTGAGAGATAATCTTGCTTCCAAAAGTATGTTTGCCATTTTTCCGCTGCAGGACTGGATGTCCGTAAATGAAAAAGTCAGAAACAGATTTGCATACAGCGAGAGGATAAACAACCCGGCAGTTCCACATTGGATGTGGAAGTACAGAATGCATATAACAATAGAACAACTGCAAGAATCTGATGCTCTTAACAATCAGATCTCCAAACTAATAAAAGAGAGCGGAAGATAAAAACCTACGGCATTAAAACGGGCCGTCCAGTAAGTAATGTTTCGGCCCGTTGTGCGTGTCTCCTTTTAAAAACCGTTAAGCTGCATATAGACAGTAGGCATCAATAAAATAAGACCTATCATCATAAATACAAGCAGTATTTTCCAAAACCATTTTACCCAGATCTCATAAGGAATTTTTGCAATTCCAAGCGCTCCCATAAGAACGGCTGAAGTTGGAGTTATCATATTTGTGAAGCCATCGCCAAACTGAAAAGCCATAACGGTTGCCTGTCGCGACAGACCTATTACATCTGAGAACGGTGCCATAATCGGCATTGTAAGAGCAGCTTTGGCAGATCCTGATGGAATAAAAATATTAATAACAGTTTGTATAAGGTACATAATTGAAACAGTTCCGCCTTTACCCGTACCCTGCATGGAATTAGAGAGAGAATAAAGAATGGTGTCCATTATTTTTCCCTCAGAAAGCACTTGAATAATTCCGCCCGCAAGACCTACAATCAATGCGGCCGTCAGAATATCCTTTGCACCGGCAATAAATTCTTTTGCTATGGTATTTCCGCCGGAGCCCATTGCAATTCCGGAAACAATTCCCATTGCCAAAAACAGCGCAGAAAGTTCTGTGATATACCACCCGTA
>JAQWEK010000085.1 GCA_028704975.1 Bacteroidales bacterium
ACCCTAAGAGTCAATTTGGCGGCTAAATTTTTGTATATATTTGTTATACTATATTGCTAAGTCAAAGGTACTGTATGGATTCACCACTAAATAATATAGACGGCAGGATGAAAATTACAAGGGTTGTCGTAAATCCCGGGTATGAGATATTTTCAGATTTTATTAGGAACGTCTGGAAGCATGATTATACTCCCGACAGGGTTTATCGCAACTATAGGAACATTGTTGAGAAGGTTACCGTTAACGGAGTGCAACTTGTGGTAAAAAAGTTTAAGAAACCCACAGAATTTAACAGAGTGGTTTATACTTTTCTTCGTCCGTCAAAAGCAAAACGCTCTTATGAATATTCTTTGAGACTTTTGAATTTGGGGTTTGAAACTCCTGCTCCGATAGGGTACGTTGAGATGCAATTGCACGGCATTTTCCACACAGGATATTATATCTGCTTATATTCTGATTATAAGTCAATTGGAGAATTGCTTAATTTGGACTTTTATGATGAGAATCCTCAAAAGATAGGATTATTAAAGCGATTTATTGAGGCATTTGCAGCGTATTGTGTGGATTTGCACAGACACCATATAACTCATAATGATTACAATAAAGAGAATATTCTTTATAAGATTGTGGACGGAAAATTTCATTTTGCGCTAATTGATGTTAATCGTTCTAATTTTAAATCACACTCTAAAATGCAGTTTACCACTGATTTGGCCAATCTTGGTTGCAGTCCTATTGTTGTTGCTGCAATAGTTATCGAGTATTGCAAAATACGCAATTGGGATTATGTCAGAGTGGGAATGGGGGCATTGTATAATGCAGAGAGGCTCAAAAATAAGAGGTCACTAAGGTCCAGGGTTTGTAAAATATTGGGAATCAGGAGAGGCGTTGATGACAATTCAAAGATACATGGTACCAAATAGAGCAAAAGCAGAATAAAAAAGCCCGCATTCATTGCGGGCTTTTTTGCTCCTGAAGCAGGACTTGAACCTGCGACCCCCTGATTAACAGTCAGGTGCTCTAACCAACTGAGCTATTCAGGAAAATGAACCCTCCTGCTTTCTGCAGGGGGGTACAAAAGTATATTTTTTTTAAAGAAGTTCCAAATCTTTTAAGTAAAATGGTAAAAATAGAGTAACTTTGTATGATGACAGGTACAGAAATAGCTTAGGATAAACTTATGGATTTAAATCTTGTATCTCAAATACTTAAAAGGATTATTCTAGAACGCGGGAAGGTGTCTCTTCCCATGATGGGTTCTTTGGAAACGGAAGACGTTCCTGCCGGCTTTGCTAAAGGAGGAGCTATAATAAATCCCCCTCATAGAAAAATTGTTTTCAACAGCTTTGACTTAACCAATGACGGTTTGCTTGAGAGTGAATATGCAGCTGCAACCGGGGTAACTTTGGAGGATAGCAAAAAGGAAGTAGCGGAGTTTATCAACTCAATAAAAACCGGCCTTATCGATGGGAGTAATTTTTTAATCCCCGGCCTTGGAAAGATTATTTTTGGAGAGGATTTCAAATATAGTTTTGCTAAGGAAGAGAGTTTGAATTTGTCTCCCGACAGTTTTGGTTTGGACAGTTTTGAAATTGAGAAAAACAATGATAATGTTGCGGAGCCTGCTCCTGAAACTGAGCAGGAACAGGAAGAGGAGTCTCAGTTTGCAAAAGAATCCTGTGACCAGATTGACTATGATTATGGCGGAGAAGAAGCTTCGGAATTACACATTGACGCTCGCAGAACAAGTTCTGTAGCAGATGTTTATAAAATAGCCCCTGTGGCTATAGCCCCAGTTGTTAAAAATACAGATGATACTATTAAGGGTACGGTGATTGTGGATTCCGGCAGGACGGAAACTCAAGAGGCTGTTGCAGAGGATGTGCGTCCCGTTGTAAAGAAAAATGCGGAGATATTTCATTTTTCCAAAAAGCAAAATCCTGTCGATAATAAGTCCGGAAATGCAGATGAAATATCCGGAGAAAAGAAAGAAAAATTTATTCCAAGCGTCGGTGTTCTTGGTGGACATGCTTACATTTTTGGGAAGCCTCTTCAATCAGAAGCCACTGAGGTTGTCGTACTTGGCGATAATGGAAAATTTGAGGTAGAACATGCTGCTATTGAGCTTGAGGAAATCGCGGCAAAAAGAAAATCTGCTACGGCAAAGACAGGAGGCGTTGAGTTTGCGCAGAGTGCGGTTGGGGCCATTGGTATTAAAGAGCAGTCGGAGAATGTAAGCGATGTTGAGATAAATGTTGTTACAAGATCTCTTGCAACAGGCGGCATTGAGTCACCGCTTGAAGAGACAAAACTCTCTGCTGATGAAATTGCATTGAAGAAAAAACTTGAAGCTCAAGAAATTGCGGAGTCTGAGAAAAAAGCGGAAGAAAAACTTTGGCAAGATGCGCAAAGAGTTCAGATGCAAAAACAGAAAGAAGAAGAGGCGAGGACAGAGGCGGAAAGAATTGAGAGCGAGAAGAAGAAGGCTGAAGAAATTGCAGCGAGAAGACGTCAAGGGAAAATTATTGAGGATGATAAGCTGGAACACGGGTTTGACGGTGAGTCGCGTACAAAAGTTGTCAAAGATATTGAGGGACAAGATGAAAGCGCCAAGGAATCTATAGCTGAGATATTTACAACTGTCGCAGAGAAAGAGGCAAATGCCGGCGGAGCAAAGGTGGTTGGAGAGAAAGAGTCTGCAAAGGATTGGAACACAGCTAAAACTGCTGCCGTTCAAGAGGATGAACCTGCGGATAAGATTGAATCACATAGCGATGAGGCTTTGCAAAAAGATGAGGCTTTGCAAAACATAGAGGCGCAAAAAGCACAAGAAGTACAAGAAGCACAAGAAGTACAAGAAGCAGAGGAAATAAAGGCAAAATCTAAGGCCAAAGCTGAGGCTTGGGCAATGTGGCAAAAAAGGGAGGAGGCTAAGGTGCGTGCGGAGAGAAAGTTGCGTAATGCAAGGATACTTAAGTATGTAAAGTATTTTGGGTATGGTGTGGCTGCGGTTGTTGTTCTTGCTTTGATTATTTATGCGCTACGCGAGCCTCTGCGTCCGGTATTGGAGCATCTGCTTTATAACGCTGATGAATTAAGCGTTATTCACTACAAATTATAATTTTCTGTTTATGAAATATAAACAGTTCCATCTTGACCGGCTCTGAGTATTAGCCGATTTGAGCACCGTTGGCAATTATTTCCTGCGGAGTAATGAAACGCATCTTACCGGCACCATCCTTAGCCATCAGAATCATTCCCTTGCTCTCTATTCCCCTAAGCACACGGGGCTTTAAGTTTGCAAGAATGCAAATCTGTTTTCCAACCATCTGCTCAGGGGTGTAGTATTCTGCTATACCTGAAACAATTACGCGCTTGTCTATTCCGGTGTCTATTGTGAGCTTTAAAAGTTTGTCTGTTTTTGGAACTTTTACGGCTTCAAGTACTGTGGCCGTTCTGATGTCCATTTTATCAAAATCATCTATGACGCATTCCGCTTTTTGAGGAGTTACAACTTTGGCAGCAGCTTCTGAAGCTTTTGCCGCATTGGCTTTCTTTGTATTATTAAGTTTCTGAACCTGAGCAAGTACGGCTTCATCTTCTATTTTGCTGAACAAAAGTTCAGGTGCATTGATTGTGTGACCTGCCTCTAAGAAATCTACTCTGCCGATGTTGGCCCAGCTTACCAGACCGTCCGGTTTGCTGGTGGGGCAGACCTCATTGTTTACAGGTGCAATTTTAAGCATTGCCTGAAGTTTCTTTGATGAAAACGGGCAGAAGGGTTCAAATACAATTGACAGGTTGGCACATAGTTGCAATGATAAATTTAGAATGACCGCAACCCTGTCCTTATCTGTTTTTATAACTTTCCACGGCTCTGTGTCTGTCAAATATTTATTGCCAAGACGCGCCATGTTCATTGCCTCTTTAAGCGCATCTCTGAATCTGAAATTCTCCAGACTGTTTTGCAACTGCTCTTTTATTTGCGGAATGGATGCAATAAAATCTTTATCTATCTTCTGCAGAGCCCCATCGTGAATGGCGGGAACTTTTCCGTCAAAATACTTATGAGTAAGCACTATACTGCGGTTGACAAAGTTGCCGTAGATTGCAACAAGCTCACTATTGTTGCGTGCTTGAAAATCTTTCCAGGTAAAATCATTGTCTTTAGTTTCCGGTGCGTTTGCGCAAAGTGCATAACGCAGAACATCTTGCTGCCCCGGAAAATCTGCGAGATAATCCTCCAGCCATACGGCCCAGTTGCGGGACGTAGAAATTTTATCTCCTTCTAGATTTAAGAATTCATTTGCAGGGACATTATCAGGTAGAACATATCCGCCGTGAGCCTTTAGCATTGCAGGAAAAACAATGCAATGGAAGACAATATTATCCTTTCCGATGAAGTGTACCATATGGGTATCTTCACTCTTCCACCATTTCTCCCAGCTATTTGGCAGAAGCTCCTTAGTATTTGATATATAGCCTATCGGAGCATCAAACCATACGTATAAAACTTTTCCTTCTCCGCCCTCTATTGGAACCGGAATCCCCCAGTCCAAATCTCTTGTTACTGCTCTTGGCTTAAGACCGCCGTCCAGCCATGACTTGCATTGTCCGTAAACGTTGGTCTTCCATTCTTTGTGATTATTTAGTATCCAGTCTTTTAGCCAATCTTCATATTTATCCAGAGGCAGATACCAATGCTTTGTTTTTTTCTTAATAGGAGTTGCCCCGCTTATGGATGAATGGGGATTTATCAGTTCGTCCGGGCTAAGCGTGCTTCCGCATTTTTCACATTGGTCTCCGTAAGCTCCTTCAAATCCGCACTTTGGGCAAGTTCCCACAATATACCTGTCGGCAAGAAAAGTGTTTGTTGCAGTATCAAAATATTGCTCGCTCTCCTGTGCAACAAATTTTCCTTCTTTGTAAAGTTTTAGGAAAAATTCGGAGGCGGTTTCTGCATGAATTTTTGAACTTGTTCTAGAGTAAATGCTAAAACTTATGCCAAATCTGTTAAAAGAGTCTTTGATTATTGCGTGATATTTGTCTACAATATCCTGTGGCGTACAGCCTAGCTGTTTTGCCTTTATAGTAATAGGGACACCGTGTTCGTCACTCCCGCATACAAATAGAACATCCTCGCCTTTAAGACGTTGGAAACGTGCATAAATATCGGCCGGAACATAAACACCTGCAAGATGGCCAATGTGGACAGAACCGTTGGCGTAAGGTAAGGCGGCGGTAATCAAATGTCTTTTAAACTTCTTCTCCATATTATGTGTCAATTAATTTTGCCGCCTTTGTCAAATTTTTTTTGACTTGAGTTAGCAGCTTTATTTGTTCTACAATATTTTTTTCTTCTTCTGTATTACCCTCTTTATGAGTCTTATCCAATTTTGGGGTTAATTCCAGGATTCTTTGTGCAACTACTTTTGCCTTGTATATGTACATGGCTTTTGGAACAAGATTGCCAAGGATGCTTTTTTCCGGTATGAGTGTATTTTTAATCTTCTCGCTCCTTAAAGAGTATTTATCCTGAAACAAATTTATCACAACTTTTGCAACTTCATTATCAGGGCCGGCGGCAAAGTGTCTGACAATTTCAGTTGAGTCAGTTGCGTCAAGTGTGAAGTATTCATTGTAAATCTGTCTTAGCACAGGATTGATGAGCTCAAGTCCGTCACAGTCCAGCTGTGTTTTTATATATTCGGCAACACTTTGCCGGTCAGTCTCTTCCGAGCCATAATTAAAACTCTTCTCGTTTTTTAGAATATTGTGTCCAAACTTAAGCAGGTAATAAATTAAATCCTGCTCCGCTTCTTTGCAATAATTATTGTTGCGGGCAAGATTCTCTTCCTCCCGAATAGGGGAAGAAATATTCATCTCTTCCGGTTCAGGCTCTCCTGTCTCCGCATTTTGCAAATCCTCCTGCTTCTTGTTTCTCCAATATTCATCATTTTGTCTTTTGGCGCGCAGCTCTGCAACTTTCTGATTTAAAATATCGGGTGATATTTTTAAATTTTTTGCAGTCTCATCAATGTAAACGCTGCGGACAATGGAATCCGGAATTACGGATATGCTTGTAACTACTTCTCCAATCAGCTTTGCCCTCTTAAGCGGGTCTCTCTCAATATCCTTGCTTAGAATGCGATATTTGAATGAGATGAAATCTTCCTCTGCGTCCTTCAAGAATTTTTGTAATTCATCCGGAGTGTGTTTACGTGCATAAGAATCAGGGTCTTCACCATCCGGAAATAGAGCGACTTTAACCTCCAGTCCCTCTGCCAAGAATAAATCTATTCCTCTTAAAGAGGCATGAATGCCTGCCGCATCTCCGTCATAAAGGACGGTAACCTTTGGGGAAAATCTTTTTATGAGTAGTATCTGTCCTTGCGTAAGAGAAGTGCCGCAGCTTGCAACAACATTAACCACTCCGTTTTGATGGAAAGAGATAACATCTGTGT
>JAQWEK010000086.1 GCA_028704975.1 Bacteroidales bacterium
AATTTGTTCCTATAAAGAGCAAGACCGGAGCTGAGGCCGGCAATATAGATCAGGTGAATGCAGAGGACCTTTATAACAAGGCAATGAACGTTTATAGGCTGAATTCTTTAAAGGCACCGGTTAATATTGATTATCAGAATCTTTTGACCTTTAATTCTCTAATTTCCATAAGAGAGATTATGACCAATACGGCAAAATCTCTTTTAGCTATTGGAGAGAAAGAAAAGGCTGTGAAGGTGCTTGATAAAATGCAGGAAGTTATGCCGGAAAAGAATTTCCCTCTAAACAATTCCATAATATCCTCCATTAATGATGCGGCTGTTATGGACGCCATCACCGTTTACTTGGAGTGCGGACAAAAGGCTAAAGGGATTGCACTTGGAGAGAAGATGGTAAAAGAAACGGAGGAGCATATCCTGTTGTTTTCCAAGCCTTATCACGGCAAACTGATATCCGAAGATAATTTAAAGAGAAACTTGTATTACTTGCTAATGATTGCGGATGCTTACAGACAAGGCGGTGCTGCTGCTGAGGCTAAAGCTCTTTCAGACAAGGCAAACAAGTATATCAGTTTCTTCAACGGGGAACCGGTAACTCCGGATAAGCAGGTCAGTTACGGGACAACAACTCAACCGGCCGCAAATGCGAATCAACCGGCGCCCAATGTGACTCCGGATACTGCAGGTTAGTGTTCTGGCAGACAAATTAGTGGTTAACTTGGTTTAGCTGCGAGTAAGCCCGCTACCTTTGGTAACGGGCTTACTGTTTTACTGCTCGTCCTATATACAGTAGTTATATGATCATTTAGTTATTAGCATATTGCAGCCGCGGAGTTCTGAATTTTTGATGCGGCCGTCAATTGTGAACGTGCAACCGGTCTTTGCGCCGTGGGTGCTTGCCCTGTGCGGTATGCTGTGTGTGTTATCCGTAATCAACGTACCGCGGTCTTCCGTCTCTATAAAACAGCATGAATTTATGTTTGCCAAATCTATGATGTTGATGCCGCCGGTTGCCCCGGTGATTTTGAACGGGTCCATCAAATCCCTTGTAAAGATTTTCATCCAAGGGGGTGTCTGGAATACCCCGTTGCCGGTAGAGTATGCCTGTGATAAAAGCTCTGCCATGCCGTATTCCGAATGGATTAAACTTGCTCCACAATCTTTTGAGGAAAATCCAAAGCCCTTTGAAAGAATTGCATGCAATTCATTGCGTTTCAGTTCTTTGCCTCTGCCTTTCATCCCGCCGGTCTCCATAACTATGAGATTTTCAAACAAGTATTTATCAAAATGTTGGTAGCACTTTTCTTTTGGAGACTTTTGCAAAGCGGCACTTGAATCTAATCTTTTTGTTTTGAGAAATTTGACAAAATCCAGCAGCGCAAAACTAACTCCAAGCAGAATTGTTATACGATTTCCGGGTTTATGTTTTCCTGCCGAACCAGCACATTTTAAGCGGCACAATCTTGTTAAATCTTTCAACAATTTTTCATGATTGTAAAGATAGAAACCACCCTCTCCGCCTGCCGCCTTTATTCGTTTTATCATGCTGTCCGCCATGTAAACAAGAGATGAACCTTTGCGTTCCAGATATGATGGGAGTAGTGCCAACAAATTGTAATTCTTTATGTTGCCGTAAAAGTATTCAAAGCTTTTTATAAAATCTTTCTCATAAAGCTTAATGTCCGTAATATAATGTTTTGATGAGATCATCCCGGTTGTAGCGCTGCTTGTAAAAATCACAGTGTTGTCTGTGGTGTGCAAACAATTATGTAAAGGACTGTTACCCGCGGTGTGAAAACGGCCGTCCGGGAGATTTTTACCGGCGACAGAGGATGCCGGCTCTTTGCAAATTATCTGTCGGGATTTAAAAAGTTTGATTGGAAGAAAGGGAATTTCTGAGGCATGTTTGGGACGTAAGTTCTCTTTTCCAATTAGTTGCAGGTATTCTTTGTATACGGAACAATTTTTTTTCTGATGGGCAAATGCTTGCAGAGCCAGACGTTCAAATTCTGCGTCTGTCTTAATTTTGAAAATATCTGTTGTGTATTTTGCTATGTCCATGGCATTTCTTTGCAAAGTACTATTGTATTTTTTTGCAGTACTTAATTGTATCTATTTGAGACGTGCCTTTGTCTCTCTTTGCGGAGTGTTATTGCAATTCCTTCAGTTGGTTTATGAAAGTCTGGTCCTTCCAAAGCGCAGGCACCTTATTTTGTCCTCCAAGTTTGCCGCGACTTTCCATCCATCGAACAAAGGTGTTGTCCTTAAGTTGCATAATTTTAAGGCGTTGCATTGTTGCATCTCCGGCGCGCTTTGCTTCATAATCTGAATTCACCTTTGTAAGTTCTGCGTCTAAAATTCTTTCAAAATCTGATATGCTTGCGGGCGCTTTTGCAAATTCAATTGCCCATAAGTGGCATCCTTTCCTGTGCAAGTCCATGAATACGGGAGCAACCGTAAATGCGCGGATTGCGCAATTGCATAATTTGCAAGCAGATGCAAGCGCCTTCTCTGCGTTATCTATCATCATTTCCTCTCCAAACGCATTGATATACATTTTGGTGCGGCCGATAACTTTTATTCTGTGAGGAAACAAAGAGATAAATTTTACGCAATCTTCCGGTAAGTATCTCCACAGACCTCCGTTGGTTGTTATGATGATTGCATAGTCAATGTTTGTTTTAACTCCTTCCAATGTAACAACGTGAGAATTATTCCCTTGCAAAGCCTCATGTAAAAATTCAAGCGGAACAAACTCGTAAAATACGCCATTGTTTACGGTAAGCAGCATGCCGTCAACCGCAGGGTCATCCTGGAATGCAAAATAACCCTCTGATGCATTATAGTTTTCCAAATAATGCATAGTTTCTTTTGGAATAATTTTATTGTAAAGCTCACGATAGGGCTCAAATCCAATTCCGCCATGCATGAACAGTTCCAGATTTGGCCACAGCTCAAGCAAATTCTCTTTATGGTTATATTCCAGAACTTTATTGAGCAGTATGAGATTCCAGCTGGGAACCCCGGAAAAACTTGTAATGTTCTGTTTGCTGCATTGTTTGCAGATTTTCTCCACTTTTTCATTAAAGTCTGCAATTAGGGCGGTTTTTCTTTTTGGGGCGCGGGCAAACTCTACAATAGCCGGAGTGTTCTTAAGCATAACGGCGGAAAGGTCTCCGTATAAGGATTTTCCGTTCCCCATTTCATCCGGCTTTACACTGCCTCCAAGCGTTAAAGCCTTTCCGGTAAACAGAGAACTGTCGGGATGTGTATTAATATAATTGGCAAGCATAGAGGTCATTCCTTTAAAGTGCATATACTTAAGGGAATCCTCCGTTACGGGGATAAATTTACTTTTGTCAGAACTTGTTCCGCTGGATTTTGCAAACCATTTAACTTTCTGATTCCAAAGAATATAATCCTCTCCGCTGCGTATGCGGTTAACGTAATTTGCAAGACCGTTATAATCAGAAATAGGGACGTTTTGCTGATAATTTTTTACAGATTTGATATCTCCAAACCTATGCTCAATACCAAACAGTGTCTCTTTACCGCAGTTAATAAGGGTGTTAAAGGTGCTATGCTGATATTCAAAGGGCTCTTTTTTACTTTCATCAATCTCTAAAAGCAGTTTTTTTTCTGCTTTTAAGAAAATCTTATTTATTATTTTACCGGCTTTCATCACTTTTGCAAAATTAACCAATGGATTGCATCAAGCAAAAATTTCATGTAATACCGGGAGCGATTTTATCTCCAAATTCCAGCCCAAATGGTATGAAAGATAGTCTAAAAGACTCTTTATGAAATCTGCTCTTTCTGCTCCGCTGCACGAAATATTATCAATTTTTTTTACCGGTGTTGTAAGGATGTTGTGCAGCAGAAAGGATTGCCGCTCTGTAAAACAACCCACTTTATCATATAGATTTGTATACTCCGCTCTGAAAAAATCAAAATACTTATTTGTCAAATTGTAGTTGTCTAAAGGCATGAAGCCCAGAATTTTACAATAATGCACCAGAAAATGCAAATGAAAATTCTCTACCCCTTTTGGGAGGCTGTTGAGAACTAAAATAGATGAGGAAAGAAAGGTGTACAAGTCTGCATTTGGCTCTATTTCTCTTATACTCTTAGTGAGCAGCTCGCTCATAAAAATTGCAATTGCATTTTTGCGAATGTCCGTTACAATTGAGCGCATATTTTCCACCGGGGTCATCTCCCTGATATTGGGCATTGCCGGCCCCTGATTGCTGTAAGTGATTATATCCAAAATGTTTAACGGGTGCAATTCCGACAGGTTCTTATTCTGCTTTCCTCCGCTTCGGTAATAAACGGCGCAGCGTCCCAAGGTATTTGAGTAGGCCTGAACCACCACCCCGGTATCAGAATGTTTGATAGTATGGAGAACTATAATCTGGCTTTTGGAAATCATTTAACCCTAATTATTGCGATAGTTTAACCCAAAAGACTTGCGGCAAAATTTGCAAGTTTGCGCATAGCTATTCCTCTGTGAGAGATATTGTTCTTATGTTCCGGAGTTACTTCTGCAAGTGAGCATGAGCAGCCTTCCGGGATGAAAACGGGGTCATATCCAAAGCCGCCTTCTCCGCTTGGAGCCTCTGCAATTGTACCGTTTAATATTCCCTCAAATGAGTATACGGTTCCCTGATGGATAAGCGTAATAACCGTTCTAAATCTTGCGCTGCGATTCTTGCACTTCTTGGTCCGTCCGCCGGCTGCAACTTTTTTAAGTTCATCCAAAAGTTTTGCAATATTTGCGTTGTTGTCTTTTGACTCACCCGCATAACGAGCGGAATATACGCCGGGAGCGCCGTCTAACGCTTTAACTTCCAGTGCGGTATCATCTGCAAAACAAGTTTTGTGAAACTTGTTCCAGATAATCTGAGCCTTCTCTCTGGAGTTGGCTTCTATTGTTGTGCTTGTTTCCGGAATATCACCCTCGTATCCCAGTTGTTTTGGCATAATTAGTGTAAATCCTTTGCCTAAGATTTCTGCCGCCTCACGCACTTTGTTTGGGTTGCCGGTGGCAAAAACAATTTCTATTGCTTTTTGCATTACTTTGAACATTTACGTACCCAAAGTTAGCAAAAGTTTATAATTGAGTAAATTTGGAAAAAAATTGGAGATATTATGAAAAAAATAAGATTCAACATTGCGGTAAAATCAAAGGTTCTTTTTATAGCTGTCGCGACAGCTATTATTATTCTGCCCGTTGCTGTTTTTCCTGCCGGGAATGGAGCCGCCGCGCAGAGCAAAAATTTTAAGTTATCGCAAGGCCTTGAGGTTGAATACAATATATTAAAATATCTTTCCACTGATTATGTAGATACAATTAATTTTGGAAAGCTGCTTAATGTAGGGATAGATGAAATGCTAAACTCAATTGACCCTTATACGGAATACATTCCGGATGAAAATCAAGAGGAGATTGATATAATAACAACTGCCTCATACGGGGGAATTGGCGCGGTTATCAGAAAGATAGATTCTTTAGGAGTTGAGATTGAGCAAGTCTATGATAACTCTCCAGCAGTTACTTATAATCTTGAGCCCGGAGATTTAATTTTAAAAATAGACGGGGCTGATGTGAAATCTCTGACTTCAGATGAATGCAGCAAGAGAATGAAAGGAACCCCGGGAACTGAAGTTAAGTTTCTTGTCAAGAAAGGACGTTCCGGAGAGACAAAAGAACTTGTTGTGAAAAGGGATAGAGTCCATATATCTGATGTCTCTTATAGTGGTCTGCTTAATGATTCCACAGGCAGAGTTACAAAAGACGGTTATATTAAGATTGACGGTTTTAGCCTTGGCGGAGGCGCCGATGTCAGGAAGGCGGTGCAAAATTTAAAGACAGAAGGAGCAAAGCGTATTGTGCTGGATTTGAGAGGAAACGGAGGCGGACTTATGGATGAGGCGGTGAACATTCTCTCTGTATTTTTACCAAAAGGGACAAAAGTTGTCTCTGCAAAAGGGCGCGGAGAAGGCTCAAATTTTACAATCAACACCAAGGAGGAGCCTGTTGATACTCAGATTCCCGTTATGGTGCTGGTTAACTCCGCTTCTGCATCATCTTCAGAAATTGTTACGGGTGCCATACAAGATTTGGACCGCGGAACTATCATGGGTACAAAGACTTACGGAAAAGGACTGGTTCAGTCTTTCCGTCCGGTTGGCTATAACGGCAAATTAAAACTGACAACCTCCAAGTACTATACTCCAAGCGGCAGGTGCATACAAGTTTTAGATTATGCCCATAGAAATGCAGACGGAAGCGCAGGTACTATTCCTGACTCTTTAAAAAAAGCATTCAAGACAAAGAACGGGCGCACCGTTTATGACGGCGGAGGCATAACTCCGGACATAGAAGTTAAGGGAGAAAATTATAGCCGTCCGGCTTACTCGCTGGTTGTCAGCGGAA
>JAQWEK010000087.1 GCA_028704975.1 Bacteroidales bacterium
TTTAAGACAGCTGAACCGGAGTATACATACAAGAGCGACGGTATAAAACAAGTGTATAATAACTATTATGATACACGGTCTTTTCTCCTTACAATATCATGGAATTTTGGCAATAAAGGAAGTCGAAGAAACGTAGTTAGATCTTCAAATAACGAAGAGCAGAGTAGGTTGTAAAAATTAATCGCTCTTTAGAACCAAATATTCAGGCGGCCGATGTGCTCTCCGCGTTCTCCGTCCTGGACTACAACAACGTCTTTGCCGGCCTTGTTTTTGTAGATGCGCTGCTGTTCTATGTAAGTGTGTGAGTGTCCGCCTATTATAAAGTCCACGCCTTCTGTGTGTTGGGCTATCATGTCGTCGCTCGGATTTTGTTCTGAACCGTTTGATATGCCGCAGTGAGAGAGTACAATTATAAGGTCACAATGTTCATCGTTTCTTAATTGAGCTGCCAGGTTGTTAATCACTTTGTATGGCTGTATGTAGCTCATATTGGTTAAGTTGGAAGGGCTTACAAGTCCGTTTAATTTTACGGAGATACCTATGACTCCAATCTTCTTGCCTGCTTTGCGCAAAATTGCGTAAGGTTTAACAACCTCATTGAGAGGGCTTTGGCTAAAGTCATAATTTGCGCACAGTACAGGGAAGTTTGCATTTTTGATTCTACGGGCAAGTTCTTCTTGTCCGTTATCATATTCATGATTGCCAATACAAGCAACATCATACTTAAGAGCGTTCATCAGCTCTATCTCCACATCTCCCTTGTAAAGAGTAAAATAGGGTGTTCCTTGTGAAAAATCTCCCGCATCCATCAGCAGCACGTGCCTGTTTTCTTTGCGGACACTGTTAATAAAATTCTCTCTTCTTTCATATCCGCCAAGTCCTTTTGCAAGTCCTGCGTTCTCCGGCTCTATCTGACTGTGCGTGTCATTAGTATGCAGGATTACAAGGTCTTGTGCTGATGCCGGCTGCGCTAATGCAATCAAGAACGTAAGCGCAGTGACACTTATCGCGACAGAAAATATTTTAAAAAACCTGTTCATTTTGTATCCTTCGTTATTTATCTCCCGTTACTATTCTCTGCTGGTTTTATTTTCCATTTTCTTGTTCTCTTCCGCTGTTTCTTTATTGCTCAAGAAAGGAGATTTGCTCTTAATGATCCGACCGCTTTTTGTCCGCCTGATTTTTGAACCTTTTAATGTGCAGCGGCCATCCAGCCGGGCATCAATGTATTTGCCCTGCGCAGTCAGATTTTTGATGTAGTCTATAATGCCGTCCATCATAAGGATGTTGGTGTATATTACACCGCCGTTGTTTTTCAAAGTTGTTACCTGGTCTCCTCCGTTAAGAAGGAAATCTATTGTGGCAACATTATATACTCTGTTGGTATCCAGCGGTTCACCGTTAATTAGGAATTCATCTACATGATCGTCTGTGATTGAAAGTTTGGTGTGTCCCATGATTTGGACCTTGTGCATGCTTGCAAAAAGTTCTATGGTCTGTTTAACTTTTGTCCCCGGAAGTTTCTCAATTACAATGGAATTCTTAAACGGGAAGATAGACATTATGTCAAAACTGGAGACATTGCCCTGCGGAATGGAGGTGCGGATGCCTCCAAAATTAAGCAGAGAAAAGTCTATTTTCATCCCTTTAAAAGTGCTGGTATCCAGGTAACTCTGCGCAATATTAAACATTGCGTCTGCCGCCCAGTTGCTCATCTCGCTCTCCGGATAATCTTTTACAAGCCCTCTTGGAGAATAACCTATTGTTGCGTTAAGTGCCTCAACATGAGGTCTGTATTTTGATATGATTTTCCCCGTTACATTTTCTTTTCCGGCAGGAGTATTCCAAGTGGAATCAATAACAGTGACGCCCCATTGTTCTTTTAAATAATTGCTGCTGACGGCACTCTTGCTGTTATAACCCCTGTACACTACATTGTTACCGTCGTTGTTTACTTGAGCGGTAAGAACACCTGTCGGGAGACAAAAAGAGAGAATGAAAAGTAGCCAAAATGTTTTGCTTTTTGTTATCATAACTTTTGAGATTCTTTGTTAATCTCTGAATTTCAACCATTTGCCTATCTCTTTCCAGCCGGCTTTTTTGCCGTATGAAAGTATGCCGATTCTGTATATTTTTCCCGACAGCCATGCCATTACAAGGAAGGTTGCGACCAGCAGAACTATTGATAAAACGTACTGCCATATAGGAACTCCTGCTGCAACGCCAATTCCGTAAGATACTCTGGCCATCATAACCATAGGGGAGGTGAACGGAATTATGGAACCCCAGACGGCAATTGAACTGTTGGGTGCCTGGAATGCGCTTAGCATTATGAATAAACCTATGATTAACGGAATTGTTATTGGTAACATAAGCTGCTGTGTATCAGCTTCATTGTCAACACAAGAGCCAACCGCTGCAAACATGCTGGAGTACAATAAATATCCAAGGACAAAATAAATTAGGAATGAAATCAAGACTCCTCCGATGTGCATTCCGCCAAGCATTCCGAATATTGATGAAATACTCGGCATTGATTCTCCGGCCTGTGCTGCGGCTGCAGTTGCCTGTTGTACTGCAGCTTGCGATTGTACGGCATTTGTGATTGTGTCCGCACCGGCAACGCCCATTACGGCCGCAACAATAATTCCGGTAAGCAGTATCCATATAAAAAATTGAGTCAGAGCAACTAAAGCAACTCCAACTATTTTGCCAATCATCAACTGAATGGGTTTTACCGAGGAGACAATTACCTCTATGATTCTGTTATTTTTTTCCTCTATTACTCCGCGCATTACCATGCCTCCAAACATGAAAATAAACATATAGATAATAAAGCTGGCAATATAGCCGAGCGCCATATTTGCCTCAACGTGAGTTTCTTTATCTTCTCCCTGCTCTCCAACCTGATATGTTTTTATCTTAACATCTGTTTGAAAATTGTCAATTACTTTATCCAGATTTGGGATGTTATATGAGCGTAGCTTGTTGTCCTGAAGGGCTTTATCTATTTTATTCTCTATGTCCGATTGTGTGCTCATTCCTACTTGACCGGAAGAATACATTGATGCAGCCGCATTGTTCTCTTTGTCCAATGAATCAATTACCAGCAGTGCGCTGTATTTGCCGGAAGAAGCAATATTCTTTTTTAAATCAGGAAGCGCCGCAGGTTCTATTGCTGCAAACGTTGTGTTCTCTATGCTGTCCAAATAAGGCATCACAATACCGCTTTTATCTACAACGGCAATGTTCATATTATCTTTATGCTCTGCAGTGGAAATGGCTATCAATGTCGGGATTACAATCATTGCAGCAAACAGGAGCGGGGTAAGCAAAGTAAGCAAAATGAAAGATTTCTTTTTTACTCTGGAAGAGTACTCTCTTGAGATTATAATTCCTATTTTATTTTCTTTTCCCATGATTATTCCTCCTGATTTTTAGGTGTGGTGGCTGTGTTGTGTGCTGCTGCGGCCGCGGTGTTTTTTTGATATTCTGTAATTCCTTGTGATACGGCGCCTCCGCTCTCTTTCACAAGCTTGATGAAGATGTCATTCATACGCGGCATCAGCGCCTGATATGAAACGATGTCAACTTTTGGAACTATCTCATTAAGGATGCTGCGGCTTGCGGTTCCCGGAACAACCTCCAGAATAGAATGCCTGCCGTCTTTCTCTTCTTTGCTGGAAAGCACTGAGAATAAAGAAGGTACACTGTCGAGAACTTGACCGGAATTATAAACAACTTCCACTCTGTTCTTGCCGTGCTCCTTGCGGATTGCCTCAACTTCCCCGGTGATTATAACTTTTGACTTGTTGATGAGAGCTATGTTATCACATAGTTCTTCAACTGATTCCATGTTGTGGGTGGAGAGAATTATTGTGGCGCCGTTATCTCTTAATTTTAAAATCTCGCGACGTATTAAATCTACATTTATCGGATCAAATCCTGAGAACGGCTCATCTAAAATGATAAGGTTTGGCTTGTGTACCACCGTGATAATGAACTGAATCTTCTGGGCCATTCCCTTGCTCAGCTCCTCCAGTTTTTTGTTCCACCATGGTTGAATTCCAAACTCCATGAACCATTTTTGCAACTCCCTTGTAGCATCTGAACGGCTCATTCCCTTAAGACGTGCAAGATAGATTGCCTGCTCTCCAATCTTCATCTTTTTATACAGTCCGCGTTCCTCCGGCAAGTAGCCTATGCGCTCAATGTCTGATAGTTGCATTGTCTTCCCTTTAAAGAGAAGTTCTCCGCTTGTTGGCAATGTAATGCGATTGATGATTCTGATAAGCGTGGTTTTTCCGGCACCATTAGGGCCAAGGAAGCCAAAGATTTTGCCTTCCGGGATATCCAGGTTAACAGATGTCAGCGCGTTAAAATTGCCAAACTTTTTGGTTATGTCTTTACACGTTATTAATCCCATAATTTGTTTGATTTGCGTGCAAAGTTAAGAAAATCATTTTACCTCACATACGGCCTGAGCTTTTCTGCAACTGTCGCCGGGAGAATGCCGGTTTTCACCAGGTTATCTAATGTGCAGGCATCTGTGCCGCTCTGAGAGATAAACAGAACAATGCCCCTGGCTGCGTACGCGCCTATATACGGGTGGCGTTTTAGGAAATCTCTGTTTTTTTCCGCCATTTCCGTTATGGAGAATTTTTTTATTCCTGATGGATGGACAAAGATTTGCTCTTTGAACATATTGTATCTCTCTGCATCTATGCCCTCTATTTCCATGAGCTGTTCCGGCCGTGCAAAACTTCCGAGTTTTTCTCTGTACACCAAGATTTTGCGCGCGTAGTAACTGCCTATCCCTCTCAGCTTTACTAATTCTGAACTATCCGCTTCATTCAAATCTATGCAAATATTTTCAATAATTTTTTTTGAATAATATTTCTTTTCAGAGATGTTATTTTCGGTTTTGTTTGCAAATTTTCCTTCTGAAACCTTACTTTCTTGTAATGATGATAAGGCAAAAAATTGCTCTGCGGTTTGTTGCCCGCGCGCAGCGCGCGGATCTTTGCGGCGGTAGCTGCGTACATCACTGATTGCCTTGCTGTGTTGTGGCAAGTCAACTGCAGCCGGCTTGGCCGGCCGCGAATGCTGAATAGTTATGTAAGGGAATAGTTCCTTATATTTTGCCTCATCAACCACGTACATTTTTTTGAAGTCTTCTTTGCGGCGAAATACTCCGCCTTTCTCTCTGTAATGGATTATGGTGAGGGCTTGTTTTTCCGAGAAACCGAGCATACATAAACTGTCGAGAGAAATATTATTTGGATTGAATTTGAAGCGCTGCGGATTAACGTGAGCTGTGCTGCCGGGCGAGCCGTTGCGCTGAAATTTGCCGCCGTCACCGGGAGAATAGCCGCCGGAATTGTCCGCGTACTGCACGGCTTGTTCATTGCCGCCGCATTTGTGCAGCGTGAATGTAACTATTTGAAATATAAGTAGTAGAAAAATCAGCGCGATGACTCCGCGCGCTCTTGTTGCGGAAATTTTTTCATTCTTCTTCCCGCTCTTCCCTGTGTTGGTTCCTTGTCCCATATTCTTCCTCCTCATCTTTTACGCAATAATCTTTTTCACTCTTTACTTTCTCTGCTCCCTCCAGGACAACAACTATCTCTCCTTTGGGCTCATTATTTTTATACCATTCTGCAAGATTGGCTATAGTGCCTCTTTTGCACTCATAGTGGATTTTGGAAATTTCTCTGCATACAGCCGCATTCCTCTCTTTACCAATGAATTCGCACATCTGCTCCAATGTCTTCACAAGTCTGTAGGGCGACTCGTAAAAAATTATTGTGCGCGGTTCTGCGGCCATCTCCCTAAACTTGGTCTGCCTTCCTTTTTTGGGCGGAAGAAAACCTTCAAAGCAGAATCTGTCGCATGGAAAACCGGAAGCGGTTAGCGCCGGCACAAAAGCGGTAGGGCCGGGAAGTGCCTCAACATTAATGTCTTGCTCAATGCAACTTCTGACAAGTAAAAATCCGGGGTCTGAAATTCCCGGAGAGCCGGCATCGCTGATTAACGCAACATTCTGGCCGTTAAGGATTTTTTCACACACACCGCCAACAGTCTTATGCTCATTGAATTTGTGATGGCTCTCCATGTGAGTAGTGATGCCGTATTTTTTCAACAGCACGCTGCTGGTCCTTGTGTCCTCCGCAAGAATCAGGTCAACGCTCTTTAAAACATTTATAGCTCTGAGAGTTATGTCTTCCAGATTGCCTATAGGGGTAGGCACCAGATAAAGTTTTCCTTTCCCTTCTTCCATTTACTCCTCTGTTTCAGTCTTTTTGATATCGTATTTTCTGCGGATGTGCATGTAAAATCTGTAGACAATATCGCTTGTTTCATCCCACTGCGGATACTCCTCTCTCAAGTGCCAAACAATCTTTTTGAAGTTCCCGATATTATCT
>JAQWEK010000088.1 GCA_028704975.1 Bacteroidales bacterium
AACTTCAAGGACATGCAGCATCTCTTCTTTTGTAAAATCGGAAATTGAAATTAAACTTTTTGGCATATCTATTATGTTTTTTCTCTTTAATTCTGTTTTGAGGCGGGCTGCTCAACTTTGTTTAAGGAAATGCCCGGCTCCCTTTTAAAAGCCACCTCAAGTCTCTCTATATCATTCAGCCGCACATCCGCTTCTACAGAACACTCTTGCTCAAATTTTTTATTCTTAGCCTCTATTCCCAGTCTCTTAAGCTCCTTCATCACTTTATCTGCGGATGGGTAGTCAAATCTAATTTCAAATCTTTCAGTAGAAATTTTTATTATTATTTGTGCGTGCGCGATTGCATCTGCGGCTGCCGATTTATAGGCCTTTATAAGTCCCGGGACTCCCAGTTTCACCCCGCCAAAGTATCTTACAACAACCAGCAGAACATCACTCAAATTGTTTGACAGAATCTGTCCGTATATTGGTCTGCCAGCGGTGGAAGAGGGCTCTCCGTCATCATTTATGCGGAATGTATTACCCATTCTGCCAAGCCTATACGCATAGCAGTGATGAGTTGCATCATAATATTTTTTTCTAACGGAAGACAAAAATAAATCCGCCTGTTCCGCGGATGTGCATGGATAAAGAAAAGAAATAAAACGGCTACCGTTATCTTTGTATGCCCCTTCTGAAAGGGAGGCGATACTCAAATAACTATCGGAGAGTAAAGTTTTCTGTGCGTCCATTTCAGGTTGTAAAGATACTCCTTTTTGGTAAATTTGCACTATGCAAGAAGATCATTTTATAAATAGTTTTGTCCTCCTTGGCAAGCAGATGAAAAAACACAACAGTCCGCTCCTTTTGTCTGCAATGAAGTCTGCATGGGAAAACAATCAGTTTTTTACATTGAAAATGCAGATTGAGGCAATGAATAATATTGCTGATAAGTTCTTGCAACCCAGTTCTTTGAAGTGGCTGCTTAATCATGCGGGAAATACGGAGAATGACAGGTGGGATAAGACTGTGGGAATAATAATGGCCGGCAATCTGCCGCTTGTCGGCTTTCACGATTTGCTTTGCACTCTTGCCTGCGGATGCAATGCATATGTTAAATTGTCTTCTAAGGATAGACGGCTTTTGCCGGCTATTTATGATATGCTGTGCGATATTGATGTCTATTGGTACGGCAAGGTTGTTTTTGATATTATTACGGACGGGGCATCTCTTGAATCTGATTTTTGCAAAAGGGCTAAAGGCTGTTTTGGCGCAAATCCGTGTGGATTAATTGCTTCCGGCAGTGATGATACTATGGCGGGAATTAACAAAGAGCTTCCTCGCATTCCAAAATTATTAAGGGGAAGCAGATTTAGTTTTGCTGTTTTGGAGGGAGATGAAAGCAATGAGCAGCTTAGAGGTTTGGCGGAAGATATGTTCTTGTATTGCGGGCTTGGATGTCGGAGCGTGTCTTATCTGTTTGTGCCGGAAGGTTATGATTTTAAGAGACTTGTAAATGCGGCAAAAAAGATGAAAAGTCTTCTCATGGCTGTTCCCGCCCATGCTGATTCTTATGTGCGTGAAATAGCATTGCTGCTAATGGAGGGAGAAAAATCTGTCGGGAATAGAATGGAGAAGGCAGTGAATGAACATGAGATGATTGATGGCGGCTTTTTTATTTTGAGGCATGACGCTTCTGTGCATCCTCCGCTTTCTCAAGTTAATTTTGAGTACTACAAAAACAAAAGGGAGATAACGGCCTTTGAAAAAATGTACAAGAATCAAATTCAAAAAAAATACACTACCTTTGGTTTAGCGCAGAGTCCGGAAATTGATGATTTTGCAGACCGTGCTGATACTGTGCGGTTTATATTAAAACATTTAAAAAAATAACGGCTACAAATTATTGCATCATGGCAGATACAATTTATAAATACAAGGCTACATTTCCGTTCAGTAAAATTTTTTCCCGCGAGTATGAAGTCAGCGGGGGCATGACTCTTTTTGAATTGCACAAATATCTAACAGAAGATTTGGAGTTTGCGCCGGACCAGATGATTGCTTTTAAGGGATTGGATGAGAGCGGGAATGTAAAGAGCGTTTACGGTTTGTTTGATATGGGCAGCGGCACTTTGGACGGAGTGACAATAGAGAAAACGCTATCTAAGAAGGAGAATACGCTGCTGTATGTTTTTGATATAAAGAAGAATAAATTCTTAACTCTGACAAAAGAGGGGACCGCGGAATTTGCAGTTCACAATTCTTACCCGCGGCTTGTTGCGGAAAGGGGGAGGGTGCCTGAGCAATTTGCGGCAAAATATGACAACTTTGACTTAATAAACGAGTCTACATCTGTTGATATATCTGACAATCCATCAGATGTTTATGAAGATCCCGCAGATGCAGATGCGGATAATAATAAATAGCAGGACATCAATTGGCAAAATTCATTAATGGATGATTCCGGGAAAACGCTAACGATTATTCTAGGCCCTACTGCGGCCGGCAAGACGGAATATGCAATAAGGCTTGCAACGCAAATAGATTCACCTATAATTAGTTGTGACTCCAGACAGATTTTTTTGGAGATGAATATCGGGGTGGCGCGCCCCTCGGAAGTGCAGCTTGCCACGGTGAAACACTACTTCATTGCCACCAATTCCATAACAGAGCATTATACTGCTGGACGCTATGAAATTGAGGCGCTTGCGTTGCTTGATAAACTCTTTAAAACTCACGACAGGTTGATAATGTGCGGTGGAAGCGGTCTTTACATTGATGCCGTTTGTAATGGTCTGGATGATTTTCCTGCGGCGGATTTGGAGCTGCGCAGGCAACTAACCGAGCGCCTGAAGAAAGAGGGACTGGAGAGTTTGCGCTATGAACTTAAGAGGCTTGACCCGGAATCTTATGAGAATATAGATATTGCTAATCCACAGCGTGTTGTGAGGGCGTTGGAAGTTACGTTGCAGACGGGCCGTAAGTTTTCAGATTGGAAAACAGGTGGGGCTTCCGCAACAGGCCGTGCGTCTGCGATGCCGCAAAAACACAGACCTTTCAAGATTGAAAAAATAGGCATAACTCGCAATAGAATAGAGCTTTATGAGCGCATTGACGCCCGGGTGAACGGTATGATGTCCGCAGGATTGCTTGATGAAGTACGGGACCTGCGGCACTTTAGCCCTGAATATCCCTCTTTGCGCACGGTAGGCTACCGAGAACTGTTTGATTACATGGACGGTAAAACAGATCTGGCGACGGCAACAGACCTTATAAAACGCAACACCCGTCACTATGCTAAACGCCAGCTAACATGGTGGGCCAGGGACAACAACATTCGCTGGATTAATCTGTCGGGAACTAAAAATTAGACAATGCCTTCACGTAAGATATCGTGAATGTGCACAAGGCCTGCATATTTCCCGTCCTTCATTACAACAACAGAGGTGATTTTGTTCTTTTGCATTATGTTAAAGGCATTCACCGCAAGTTCATTAATATCAATATGTTTTGGATTGTGAGACATGATGTCCTTGGCCTTGAGAGTTTCCAACGGTTTTCTGCGTTCTACCATTCTGCGGACATCTCCGTCTGTGATGATGCCCAGCATATTCTCTTTTTTATCCAGAACTACAGTGGCGCCAAGGCGGTTTTGAGAGATATTTATTATGGTGTTTTGGATATCTTCATCTTCATTGACCCATGGGCGCACGCTCTTGTCAATAACATCTGCGACTCTAAGGTACAGGCGTTTGCCAAGCGAGCCGCCAGGATGATATTTTGCAAAATCTTCTTGTGAAAAGCCTCTCATCTTAAGCAGGCAGACAGCCATAGCATCTCCCATAACTAGCTGAGTAGTAGTGGATGAGGTTGGCGCAAGGTTGTTTGGACTTGCCTCCTCTCTAACTGTTGCACGTACCACATAATCTGCGTGCTGAGCCAAAAAAGAGTCCGTATTTGAGACCAGGGCAATTATTTTATTTCCCATTCTGGCAATAAGGGGAACAAGGACTTTTATCTCCGGCGTATTGCCGCTTTTGGAGATGCACATTACAACGTCATCAGGCTGTACAATCCCCAAATCTCCGTGTATTGCGTCAGCCGCATGCATGAAAATTGAGGGGGTTCCGGTGGAATTCATGGTAGCAACTATCTTGGTGCCTATCAAGGCGCTCTTGCCTATGCCTGTAACTATTAAACGCCCATTTGAATTGTAAATTAGGTTTAATACATCTACAAATTTGTCATCTATATATGGAGTAAGGTTACTTACGGCTTCCGCCTCTTTTTTTATTACGCTAACTGCTAAATCTTTTAGGTTATTTTTGGAAATTTTCATAAAAATTTTGCTTTCAAAAAAGTTATCACTAACTTGTATCCACAAAGTTAAAAATATCTTTTGTATTAGAAGTGGTAACATCAGAAGCTTTACATAAAAAATTAAAAGAATTCTTTGGTTTTGACACCTTTAAGGGAGACCAAGAGGTTGTCATAAAGAATTTAATTGCGGGAAATAATACTTTTGTGATTATGCCAACCGGTGGCGGAAAGTCTCTTTGCTACCAGCTTCCGGCTTTGGTCATGGATGGAACTGCTATTGTCATTTCTCCTCTGATAGCTCTTATGAAAAATCAGGTGGACGCCATAAGAGGATTTGTTGCTAACAGTGAGGGAATTGCACACTTCTTGAATTCATCGCTTAACAAGGCTCAGGTTCAGGAAGTCAAAGATGATTTGTTAAAAGGTGTCACAAAATTGTTGTACGTCGCTCCGGAGTCTCTGACAAAAGAGGAGAACATTCAACTTCTTAAGCAGTGTCATATTTCATTTTATGCAGTTGATGAGGCGCATTGTATCTCTGAGTGGGGACATGATTTTAGACCAGAGTATAGGAGAATACTCCCGATAGTTAAAGAAATTGGAGAGGCTCCGATTATTGCCTTGACTGCAACGGCAACCCCAAAGGTGCAGTCTGATATTCAGAAGAATCTGGGCATGATGGATGCAGAGGTTTATAAGACATCATTCAACCGGCCAAATTTGTATTATGAAATCCGCCCAAAAATAAATGCGGAAAGAGAGATTATAAAGTTTATCAAAAAGAATCCGGGCAAGAGCGGAATCATTTACTGTCTGAGTAGAAAGAAGGTTGAAGAAATGGCTCAGCTGTTGTGCGTTAACGGAATTAAGGCGTTGCCGTATCATGCAGGACTTGATGCTGTCACAAGAGCAACAAACCAGGATAGATTCTTAATGGAGGACGTTGATGTTATTGTTGCAACAATCGCATTTGGAATGGGAATAGATAAACCGGACGTTAGGTTTGTCATCCATTACAATATGCCAAAGTCATTGGAGGGATATTACCAGGAGACAGGCCGTGCAGGCCGTGACGGCGGTGAGGGACAGTGTATTGCATTTTACAGTTTTAAGGATATCCTTAAACTGGAAAAATTTATGCAGAGCAAACCTTTGGCGGAACAGGAGATTGGCAAGCAGCTGCTTAATGAGACTGTTGCTTATGCAGAATCAAATCAGTGCCGCAGAAAAACTTTGCTGAATTATTTTGGTGAAGTTTACAAGCAGGACAATTGCGAAGCTTGTGATAACTGTTTACATCAGCAGCCTAAGTTTGAGGGCCAGGAGTATCTTGTTACGCTGTTCCAACTGATTCGTTCTATGAAGGAGAGTTTTAAGAGCGATCACCTTGCAAATATTTTGGGTGGCGTAATGAACTCAATTATAAAGTCTTATAATCATCATCACAGCCGTTTCTTTGGCATCATGCCGGATAAGGATGATAAGTTTTGGCTGGCTGTTATACGTCAGGCTTGTGTATTGCAGTTTTTAAAGAAGGATATTGAGCAGTATGGTCTTATATCTTTGACTCCGAAGGGAAAAGAGTACTTGGAGAAGCCTTATTCAATAAAGCTTACAGAGGACAGGAAGTTTGAAGATACGGATGAAGATGAATCAATTATAAATGAGGCGGAAAAACATGGCGGCGGCGGCGGAGATCTTCAGCTGCTTGCAATTCTTAAGGATTTAAGGCACTCCGTATCCAAGAGATTAAATCTTCCTCCGTTTGTAATATTTTCTGATCCGGCGCTGGAAGAGATGTCAATAAAGTATCCCATTACTTTTGATGAACTTAAAGATTGTCAGGGAGTTGGAGAAGGCAAAGCAAAAAAATACGGGCAAGAATTTATAGAGCTGATAGATAAATATGTAAAGGAGAATGAGATAGAACGGCCTACGGACATTATTATCCGCAGCACCGGTGTAAAATCCGCCAATAAAAAATTTATTATTTCCA
>JAQWEK010000013.1 GCA_028704975.1 Bacteroidales bacterium
GGATTTTTTGAGACGTCTATGAACTGCATCTTGCCGCTTATTTGAGCCAATGGCTTTGTAACGGAATTGGAAAGCACTGTACCAAAGAATATTGCAATAATAAGCAGTATTATGTAAACGTTAATAATTGCCGCAACAACGGAGGAAGGATCCCCCCTCAGAGAAGTTGTCCTGGAGAAATACGGAATATTTACAATTGCTATAAGTTTGCCGTTTACATTAAAGATAGGAGAATACAGAGAATAATAATGAAATATTCCAACCAGCTCTTTATTAAACACTTGACTCCTTGTCTTAAGAACAAGTTCAGAATAAGCCTTTGAATTCATTCTGGATGAGAGCACAAATTTCTCAAACAATTCAGGTTTTGTAGAGCGGATAAGTTTGCCGTGCGGGTCATAAAGATTTATGTCCACTTGAGTATCATTGGCCAGCCTATCCATAGTCTGGAATAAATCATTGGAATTGATGTCTGTGTAATCACGCGCATAAGAGCAATAAGTAGAGAGAGTCTTCTGTACCGTCTGTATTTTTTCTTCCAGCCTCAGTCTGTTGCTTCCGTTATAGTAATTAATACTAAACCAAACTGTTCCAAGGGCCAATACTATAAGCGCACCAACAAGTGCGGATGTAAGCAAATATGTCAGTTTCCTTCTAAGAGATTTCTTTGGACCTTTTAACCTTGATACCGCTCTCAGCCTTGCTCTCCTTACGCGCAAGACAATAAAGAATATTGCGCAATAGAATAGCATCAGATAAGAGAATGAAACAAGATACGGGAAGAAGGAACGTTTAGGACGGCTTATAACCACCAAGTTATCATCAGAAACCTGATTGACAAAATGAACGCATTTATCCTTTATTTCAACGGCAAAACCATTGCGAGTTTTATATTTCTCGGCAGAAATAGGATAGTTATAATTGCCTTTGTAAAGAGTAAGGCGCCCGTTAAAATATTTTGCGTATGAATAATCTGAAGGGATAATAGTATTGTCCTGCTGCTGATAATCAAACAATTCATTAGGATATCCCGACGGATCTTCTGCAAATCTTGAATCTATTTCAATATAAAGATTTACCGGTCCCCCCTCAGTCAAATATCTGAATATGCCAAGGTATCCAACCTTTCCTTTATAATTGCTCAAGTAAAAGAAATTGCTTCCATCCGCAATTGGCATTGCGTCATATTGTGCAAGCAAAGCCTCATAATACTGCGTACAATCAACAAGTTGCGGCAGCGGCAACACATCATTGGGACGGCAAATGGTAAGACTAATAAGATATTTTTGCTTAATACTCTGGAAATAAAGTTCAGAAAATCTTTGTTCCAAAAGTTTAAGATTTTCTTTTGGGAGATTAAGTATTATTGCAGAGATAGGATCTTTGGCAAGCTTCATCTCTATTGAACGCAACTCCAGTTCCAGCCCCAAGTCCCTCTCTATTGAGAGCTTATTTGTCACAACTTTGCTCCACTCGCACTCCTTTTTAAAGCTCAAGTAATTTGTTGTAAGCAAGGTATATAGAGAGACGGCAAAAATGAATATCAAAATATTTCTGGTAGAGAGCAAATAATATGTTCTCTTAAGGCCAATTGTTTTTGCGGCATTCTGAACGGAAAAAAGCAGGGTTAAAAACAGCAGAGCATAAGAGAAATAGCAAAGGACAGAATAAAAATTCAGCTGTGTAATTCTGTAAAGTTCAAGAACAATTGTTGAGTTGTTTATCAGAGAGCGCAATGTGAAATTTATGTAAATGAAAAGAACTATCGGGAGCAGGACAAGTGGTATCTGAAGAGCAAATTTCCTCCAGCAGGAATGAGTTTTAACATATTGTAAACAATTGATTCTAAGCATATAAATTCCAAGAACCAATAGGAATACATACAAGTTGTTCAACAGCAAATTCCCGAGAGATGAAAATATTCCCTTATCTGCATAAAGAGTTGGAGAGAACAGGTCTGATTCTAATCTTACATAGCCGCCAAAATGAAGACACAGAACGCGCAGTAAAGTAAGTCCTAAAGTAAAAATCAGAAACGCGTTAAACGTTCTCTTCCGGTAAAAAAATGAAAAGAATCCGCAAAGCGCCAAAGCCATGGCAATCCAAACCAGAAGGCTGACGCTCCTAGAACCTTTTGATGTAACATCCTCAATTACAGCAAATAGAACATCTCCGCCTCCGCTTTTAACAATTGCACCGTCATCAAAATTTATAGGCACAATATCCAATCTTCTCGGCAATTTAAGTCTTGGATTAATAATAGAAGACCCCGTTGCATCGGATGCCTGAGAATCCGTTTTTATAAGCAATCCAGCTATTACTTTCTTATTCCCTCTTGCATAAACTTTTACAACATACCATGATGAACCAAGATTCACATATTGCTCTCTTCCTGTAAGATACGCAAACGGAGAATCAAACTGATTATGACTCCCCATATAATGAATCCTGTAAAGTTGCATATACGCGGTAGCGTCGATATCCACATCATCATTACTAATTGGAAATTGATTTACCCAAGACTGCAAAGTATCCGCGCAGTAACGATACAAAACCATATCACTCGGGAAATCCTCAAAACTAAGCCATTCGGAAGATGGCTTATTTAGCGCGGCATTGGCATACCCTTCCAAAATTTTCTGCCTGTCCCGGATAATATTCTCAACTTTAGAGGCCTGCCCCTTAAGAGATGTGCTCTGAGGAGTAACAAAAAAAGAAACCGCACCCAGAACCACGGCACAGATAAAAAACAAAATCGCAATTTTGCTCTTAAAAAAATCCTCTATTTTCCCGACAGTATCTTTAAACACCTCTTGTAATTCGCTTATTATAAATCAATTACTGATGATGATAAGGTTCCCCTTTCATGATAGTAAATGCCCGGTACAACTGCTCAATAAAAATCAGTCTCACCATCTGATGAGAAAATGTCATTTGTGATAATGATATCTTCTCATTTGCCCTTGCGTAAACATCCTCTGAAAAACCGTAAGCACCACCCACAACAAAAAAAATCTCTTTGTCCGTGCCTCCGGATAAGAACTTCTGCTCCAAATGTCGTGCCCATCCCACTGAATCAAAAGACATTCCCCGCTCATCCAATAACACAACCCAAGCATTCCCGGCCCTTTTAGCCGCACCATTTTTACCCGTTCCTATCTCTTTGAGAATAAGCAGCCCCTCTTTTTCTTTAATCTGCTCTTCAGTTAAAGAAGAGACATTTTTGAGCGCAGGAATATACACTACGGAAAACTTCACGTAATGTCTCAGTCTCTCCTCATAAATTTGCATACCACTGCTTATGTAAGAGAAATCTGTCTTTCCGGTGCACAGAAGCGTTATTTTCATACAGTGCAAAAATAGCCATTTTTGCCCAACATGGCTTGATTTTTGCAGATTTTTATACCTATATTATGCATTTAAGAATTAAGAACATACGTACTTCTCTAATATCCGCGGCAGCAGCCATATGCATTGCCGCAGGTTTTACCGCAGTAAGTTCTTTTGGCTTTCCGCAAAGAGAAGGAGGAGATGTATTTGTCCCTATTTCTAAATACATCCAAAAGGGAGATGCGGAGAAATTGTCTGCCTGGTTTGCAAATAATTTGGAGATGGAAGTCTTAGGCAGCCCTACTGATTGCAGTAAAGTTCAGGCAACTCAGATTATGAAAAATTTCTTTGCAGAGTATACACCAAAACATTTTACAATTCTCCATAAAAGCGGTAATCCGCCAATGAAATATGCCATAGGCAATCTGACGGCCGGCGGTGAAAATTTCAGAGTAATTCTTCTTGTGAGGACGCAACCCTCTCCCGCACAGATACTCCAAATAAGAGTTGAGCGCAGTGCCGGGGCTGTAAATTAACACTTTGTATCTTTTTGCTAAATTTGCAGCACTTGATTTTATAAGTTTAATACGCAAATATGAAAGTACTTATTATAGATGATGAAAAGAGCATCCGTATGGCTCTTAAGGATATCCTTGAGGATGAAGGGCATGAAGTTGCCCTTGCAGAGGATGGGAAAAAAGGTCTTGAACAGGCGCTTGCAAATAATTTTGATGTGATTTTCTGTGACATAAAGATGCCAGGCATGGACGGGGTAGAGGTTCTGGATAAGCTTGTGGCGGAGGGTGTTGAATCTTCCGTTGTTATGATATCCGGCCATGGCTCAATAGATACTGCGGTTGAGTGCATCAAGAAAGGAGCATTTGATTTCATTCAGAAACCGCCGGATTTAAACAGGATTCTCATTACACTAAAAAATGCCAGCGAGAAGACTTCCATTGTTAAAGAGAACAAAACTCTTAAGAGAAAAATTTCCGGAACAGGCATCCAGGAAATCATTGGAGACTCTCCTGCAATTAATCAGGTGAAATCTATAATAGATAAGGTTGCGCCAACTGATGCAAGGGTTCTTGTAACGGGTTCTAACGGGACAGGCAAAGAACTGGTAGCAAGATGGTTGCATGAAAAGAGCAACCGCGCCCAAATGCCGTTCATAGATGTTAACTGCGCTGCAATTCCAAGTGAATTGATTGAAAGCGAATTGTTTGGACATGAGAAGGGAGCATTCACATCTGCCGTTAAACAGCATAAAGGAAAATTTGAACAGGCAGACGGGGGCACTTTATTTCTTGATGAAATCGGAGACATGAGTCTGTCGGCTCAGGCAAAAGTTCTGAGGGTTCTGCAAGAAAATAAATTAACAAGAGTCGGAAGCGATAAGGACATTAACGTAAATGTCAGAGTTGTAGCCGCTACAAACAAAAATTTGTCAGAAGAGATTAAAAAAGGAACATTCAGAGAGGATTTATATCAGAGACTTAGCGTGATTATCATACATGTTCCGACATTGGCCGAAAGAAAAGAGGACATCCCTATTCTTGTGAATTTCTTTATAAAACAGATTTGCACAGAAGGCGGAATGCCAATGAAAAAAATCAACAATGATGCAATTGAAGAGTTAAAAAAACACTCTTGGAGCGGAAACATCCGTGAACTACGCAATGTTGTAGAACGTTTATTAATACTTGGAAGCAACCCCGTCACAAAAGCGGATGTTGTTGCATACGCCGCCCCTATATTCAAATAATTTGAAGATTGAAATTTGGTTTTAAAATTGCGTTGAGCCAATCTATCTCCTCTCCCATTGTCATGCAGCTGTTATCCAAAACGATTGCATCTTTTGCTTTTGTAAGAGGGTCCTTTACTCTGTGCTCATCTATGTCATCTCTCTTCTTAAGAGCTGCAAGCACCTCGTCATAAGTATCTTTGGCTCCTTTTAATTTAAGCTCGTCAAAGCGGCGCCTTGCCCTCACCTCCGGAGAAGCCGTCATAAAAATCTTTAATTCCGCATTTGGAAAGACAGCCGTTCCTATATCCCGACCATCCATTACAAGGCCTTTATCACTCCCCATCTTGCGCAAAATTTCATCTACATATTCTCTCACAAAAGGAATTTCCGCAATTCGGCTGACAAGTCCTGAAATCCGGGAAGTTCTAATTTGCTTCTCAATGCATGAACCGTTAAGATATGTCATGCTTCTCCCGTCCGGCCCGGAGGTCTTGAAAAAAATCTCTATTTTATGCAGGACTTTTTGCAATCCAATTTTCTCTACAACTCCATTATCATCAATGAATCCATTGGTATAAGCAAAATATGTAACCGCTCTGTAAAGAGCACCGCTGTCTGCGTAAATATATCCGAGCCCCTCCGCAACAAGTTTTGCAAATGAACTCTTGCCTGTTGAGGAGTATCCATCTATCGCGATGATTATCTTACTATTAGCCATAAACACTTCTCCCTTCTATTAATGCAAAGTTAATAAATTATTATAATGGGAGACCTCCGTGATCTCATCCCGATAAATTGGATCAGGATAGGATCAACCTCACTGTGATAAATTGCAGTGCCAAAAATTTGCGTATATTCGCATCGCTGAATTTCAATTTTGCTGCGTTTATGAAAAAGAAATGGTACCGCTCCAGACATAAATGGCGCTATCTGTTGATTGCTCTAAAATATTGTACCACACCAAATAAAGTCTACCACATCGCACGCGGTGAAATGAATGATAAGTGGGGTTACATTGTTATTGAACTTGTTAAGCATGGGATTTTCAAAGAAGATGAGTAAAGTGTATCTTTGCGCTCTATGCGGATTAAAGTTGAAATAGACAACAATTCAGGCTTTTGCCACGGAGTGATACGAGCCGTTGAGACGGCTGAGAAGAATCTTTCTCCGCGCAGGAATACTTCGTCAGAAAGGAGTACCGTTGCCGGCGGCAATAAAAGCTGCCCGGATGTCCGTGATACGGCACATTTGTACTCTCTTGGAGCAATTGTGCATAATGGTTCAGAGTTGGAAAGACTTAAAACTAAAGGATTGGAAGTCATTGATATAGAGCAAATGAAAAGTCTGCACAATACTTCCGTCCTAATACGCGCTCACGGAGAACCGCCTGAGACCTACCGGATTGCAAAAGAGAACAATATTAGTCTGATTGACTGCACGTGCCCTGTTGTACTGCAATTGCAGAAAAAAATCCGTGAAACCCCCGGACAGATTGTGATTTTTGGAAAGATGGGGCACGCGGAGGTTAACGGACTTGTCGGGCAGGCGGAAGGAAGAACTATCATTGTTGAAAATGCGGGTGTAATAGCCCACGCAGAGCAGCCAACAAACTCTGGTGGTATACGGGGCTCCCGCCGCGCAGATGCATGCTCCCTTCGGTCGCAACCTTCGGCTTTAAATAATTACCCGCCCATTTGCAACGAGATTGATTATACTAAGCCTATAAATATTTTCTCACAGACAACAAAGGATCCCGGTGAATATGAGCATATTTGTGCAGAAATAAAAAAGCGGATGGCACCGGGAGTTGAATGCACGGTACACAACACAATCTGCAGACAAGTTGCAGGCAGACACTCCAAACTGGTAGAATTCGCTCGTTCACACAACGTTATCATATTCGTAAGCGGCAAGGAAAGTTCAAACGGAAAAGTTTTATATGATTTATGCAAGGCTGCAAACCCGCGCTCATATAACATCCAAAGCCTTAAACAAATTGATAAAAAATGGTTTAAGAACAATGATACAATTGGGATATGCGGGGCAACCTCCACTCCTAAATGGCAACTGGATGCCGCATCTAAATTTTTGAAAATAAGCCTAAATGACTATATTTGCGCCAGATTTTACACATTGATATATGGCAACTACAGGAGATTTTAAGAACGGAATATTTTTCCTATTTAACGAGCACCCTTGCCAGCTGGTTTATTTCCAGCACGTTAAGCCGGGCAAAGGAAACACTATTGTGAGAACAAAGTTTAAAGATTTAAACACCGGCAAACTGTTGGAACACACTTATGGCGCAGGCGAGCGCATAGACCTTGTATCTGTGGAGAGAAGACCATACCAGTTCCTTTATAAAGACGATACGGGCTACAACTTCATGCACAAAGAGACTTATGAGCAAGTTCATTTGAATGAAGATTTTGTAGAAAACGCAGACCTCATGAAAGAGGGACAGGACGTTGAGATGATGGTTTGGGCAGACAAAGAGGAGATTCTTACATGCGAACTTCCACAGTTTGTGAATCTGCAAGTTACTTATACAGAGCCTGCCGTAAAGGGCAATACATCTACCAACGCTTTGAAAGAGGCAACATTGGAGACAGGAGCAAAAGTTATGGTTCCTCTGTTCATAAATGAAGGTGAAAAAATCAGCATCAAGGTAGAGGACCGCTCGTACGGAGAGAGAGTAAAGGAATAGGAAAAATGCTTACCTTTAAGTCCGCAATCAGGAGCAATCCGATTGCGGATTTTTTTATCCCCGACAGCTTGCAACTGCATTTCACGGCACTTGCGAGCCATGGCAAAAGTATTCTGTCGGGAATGTAATAAGATGGTTTAAAGAAAATTACACAACCTTATGAAAAAGTTATTTTTATCAGTCATTGTTTTGGCAACCGTATTTTCTCTTTGCGGCTGCAAACCCAAAATGGTGTTGAACGCAGACGGAACCGTTAAAATAGATAACAGCCTTCTGGATAATATGATAGAGAACGGAAAGTTTGCAAAGGCAAAAAAGATCATTGCCAAAGAGTTGGCTATGAGCAATTTATCTGATTCAACAAAAATGGCAATCAATTTTGAAACAGAAAAAATGAACCGCATTGCATTGGAATTTAATCAGACAGATTCAACTGTTATTCCATACATAAAAAAATATATTCCGGATGTAACTAATAAACAAATCCGCGAGTGGAAAAAGAACGGGGCACTTGAATGCAAGGTAATTGACGGCAAAACTTTCTATTTTAAAAAGGCAGCAAGAAATTTATTCCGCATAGATACCGTTGCCAAAAAAGCTTTTGAAAAAGTTGAAGGGCCGGAGCAAAGCCTGGATAAATTTTTGGGAGGATATTTGAGCGGAGTTGTAAGTGCAGCTAAAAAACCGATACCTGTAACAAACCCTCAGACAGAAAGTTACGTAGAACCGGTTACCATGACTTTGCATTTTTCCATGGAGGTTGACCCGGATGCAGTTCCTGCCGGAGAGACCGTTCGCGTATGGCTTCCATACCCAAGAGTCACACCAAAATATACAAATGTAAAATTGCTAAGAGTCTCTCAACCGGACTATAAACAATCACCCGTTTCAAACTTGCGCAGTTGCCTTTACATGGAGAAGGTCTCCAACGGAAAGGACACTCTTAAGTTTGGTTATGACATCATGCTTACATCATACAACCAGTACTTCACTTTTGATCCGCGCGACATTAAACCTTATGATGTTAAAAGTAATTTCTACAAATTCTACACATCCCAAAGAAAGAATCACGTAATTTTCACAGACAATATTAAAACACTTACTGCCGGCATTGTAGGAAAAGAAACAAATCCTTACCAGAAAGTTTTGAAAATCTGGAGCTGGATAAACAAGCATACCGTCTGGGCCGGTGCAAGAGACTACTCTACCATACCAAACATCCCTGAATATGTCCTTGCAAACAAGCACGGAGATTGCGGAGAAGTTTCACTTCTTTTTATCACGATGGCCCGCATTGCCGGTGTTCCTGCAAGATGGCAGAGCGGATGGATGTTGCACCCGGGAGATATAAATTTGCATGACTGGGCTCAGGTATATTATGAAGGAATTGGATGGGTGCCTGTAGATCAGTCATTTGGCTTTGTCACCGGCAAAAATGAAGATGTACATCTATTTTACAGCAGAGGACTTGACGCATTCAGATATGTGGTCAATGACGATTACGGAGAAAGAGCTCCACTATACCCTGCGAAAATTTATCCTCACTCAGATGAGGTTGATTTCCAGATGGGTGAAGTAGAGTGGAAAGGCGGCAACGTATACTATACCAAATGGAGTTCGTCCATGAAAGTTGATTACATCAAACCGGCATTCAATCCCGCAGATACTTACAAGTAGAACCTGTGTCCTAAGGCCGCCAATCCGCACTTCAAGCTAGTATCCGTCAGTGCAACGGCTCATTAAGCCCAAATACAATGCGCCGCTTTATGGCGCATTGCTTTGCAGACGGCGCAATTTACTTTTTCTCTATAATAGATAATCCGTCGCGAATAGGAAGAGTGATAAACTCTACCCGCTGATCGTTTTTTGCATTAAAATAAAATTCAACAATCCCGGAAGTTTGCGCATCAAGGTGCAAGATATCCGGTTTGAACACTGCGGTTGATGTGACGCCTGCCGCACCGCCCCCCGCTTGCCCTACATCCGTCAACCCTCTTTTCTCCTCTTTTTTCCACAGCGCCTCTTTAAGCTTTCCGCCCCATAACACATTGTCAACCAGAATGTAACCACCATTCTTCACAAGCGGAAAAACTAATTCGTAATATACGGGATACTCTCTTTTGTTGGCATCTATGAAAACAAGGTCATATTGTTTTTTGCAATTTTTAAGAAAAATTTTTGCATCAATAAAATGCAAGGAAATTTTATCTGTTACTCCCGCACGCTCAAAACCTTCCCTGATTAAATATTCAAGTTCGTCATTTATCTCAACAGCATCAAGATGAAAATCTATAACTTCATCCACTCCGTTTTTTTCACTCGATCTGTTTATTCCGCTCTCCTCATTTTTTTGCAGACCTCTTGCAAGCCGGATGGCAGAGTAACCGGTAAAAGTCCCAAGCTCCAAAACTGTTTGTGCCTTAACCTGTTGCACAAACAATTCAAGAAAGGCCCCCTCTTCTGCACCAACCGACATCCGTGCATGATTTGTCCGCGTATGCGTTTGACGCACCAGCCATTGAAGAGCTTCATCTTCTTTAAAACCCTTTGCCTGTTCCCGGATATTTTCCAGTTGCCGCTTATTCATTATTTATTTTTATTGCTCAAAAAACAAGAGCGCTATTCAAACACCAGCATGGACATGCGGCTCCATTTCAGAACCTCTTTGGCGACCGATTGGATTTGCTCCGGCGTCACCGCATTTATTTGACGGACAGTCTCTTCCAGCGGACGAATTTTTCCGGAAACAAGAAGTGACTTACCCATTGTGAGACATTGAGATTCCGCATTATCATTCCCTATCAGCAGTTGCCCTATTAACTGTTTCTTTGCCGCAGCTAAGGCGCGCGGAGAAATTTTTTCTTTTACCGCTCTCTCCAACTCCTTTTTAATCAGCGTAATGCACTTTTTAAAGAAAGGCTTGTCACAACCAAAATAAATAGAAAATGCTCCAGTGTCCTGATACAAAATGTAATTTGCTTCTACCGTATAAACCAGCGCATTCTTCTCACGCAGAGAGAGATTCAGTCTTGAGTTGGATGCCGGTCCGCCTAAAATATTTGTCAGCAGAGAAAGCGGCATCTTTTTATCTTTCTCATAAACAGAATATGCTGAGCATCCGATGATACAATGGACTTGCCTCAGTTTTTTCTCGACAGTTTCATTGAACTTTTTGCCTGCGGCTAAAGCTTGTGCTGCAGAAATCTTTTCATCAGCAGCTTTTGCAAATACAGCGCCTCCAAAAGACTCTGACGCTGTAACAACTTTGAGCGCATCATCCGGTCTCCAAACCCGCAGCTCCCTCTCCACCTCAGCCGCAATATCCTGTGCATCAAAGTCCCCCGCAATTGTAAAACTCATGTTTCCGGGAGTAAAATGCTTCTTCAAATTATCCCTCAATACGGCAGAGGTAATTGGCTCTATTGTCTTTTTATCTCCTAAAATCGGAAGTCCCAATTTGCTGCCGGCAAATAATTTTGATTCAAACGTATCATAAATTTGCTCAGACGGAGAATCCAGATAAGTTATAATTTCATCATAAACAACCGTTTTCTCCTTCTTAAGTTCATCTGTCGGGAACTTGGAAGAAAACGCTATCTCAAATAAAAGTGAAATTGCCTTCTTTATATCTTGCTTTAGCACAGTAGAATACAACACTATTCTCTCTTTTGTGGTAAATGCGTTAAGTTCGCCTCCAACCTTTTCCAATATGCTATTAATCTCTATGGATTTTTTATGCTCGGTACCCTTAAATAGCATATGTTCCGTAAGATGCGCAAGTCCGTTATATTTTTCCTCTTCATTGCGCGTTCCAAATTTTGTGCTTAGCGCGCAGTATGCAACCGGCGATGTCGTTTTTTTAAATGCAAAAAGCAATTTTTCTTTATTCATGATATGGTTCCTAAATAGCCGTCCAAGACGGTCCGCAAAATTAGAAAATATTCTTACTTTTGTGGTATATGGAAAAGTTTATTGTTTCTGCAAGAAAATACCGTCCGGCCACATTCTCTACATTGATTGGTCAAGACAGCATAGCTACTACGCTTAAAAATTCTATCAAGCGCGGGCAACTTGCTCACGCATATTTGTTTTGCGGCCCAAGGGGAGTGGGAAAAACAACAACCGCAAGAATATTTGCAAAGACCATAAACTGCATGAATCCAGGTCCCGGTATGGAGCCTTGCGGAGAGTGTGAATCTTGCAAGTCTTTTGACGAAGGGCGCTCCTATTGCATTCATGAACTGGATGCCGCGTCAAACAACTCTGTTGATGATATCCGCTCCCTTACGGAAAAAGTAATGATTCCTCCTCAAATTGGAAAATACAGCGTTTACATCATAGATGAGGTTCACATGCTCTCCACTGCAGCGTTCAATGCGTTTCTTAAAACATTGGAAGAGCCGCCTGCGCACGCAATTTTCATTTTGGCTACAACGGAAAAACAAAAAATTATTCCAACAATTTTAAGCCGCTGCCAAGTCTTTGACTTCAACAGAATTTCCATTCCGGATATTGTAAAAAATCTAAAGGAAATAGCTATAAAAGAGCAGGTCACAATAGATGATGAGTCCCTTCATGTCATAGCCCAAAAAGCAGATGGAGCAATGAGGGACGCATTGACTTTGTTTGACCAAGTTGCTGCGTTCTGCGGAACTGAAGTGAAATATGAAGAGGTCATTAAGAATTTGAATGTTCTTGACTATGACTATTATTTCCGTCTGACAGACCTTGCTCTCAACGGAGATTTTGCAAACTCTCTTGTACTGTTTGATGATGTTTTGCGCAAAGGGTTCAACGCATTATATTTTGTCGGAGGTCTGGGCAATCACCTGCGTAACTTATTGGTTTGCAAAGAGAGCGCATCTGCAAAACTTTTGGAAGTTTCTCCGGCGCTGGAAAAAAAATATATTGAGCAGGCACAGAAATGTCCGCTAAAATTCTTGTTCAACGGGCTTGCCTCAACTGAAAAATGTGAAGGCGAGTTTAACCGCAGCGGCAATCAGCGGTTGCTGGTTGAGTTTATGCTTGTGCGCATCAGCCAGATTACCGGTGCCAAATCTGCTCCTGCACAACCAGTTGCTCAGCCCGTTTCGGCGCCCGCTAAGGGACCCGATAAGGCAGTTGCAACTGAGTCCGGGTCAACTGTCGCAGAGTCTGCACAAGCAGGCACAAATGCACCCGGCGATCACATGGAGGCTGAGCGCAGAACAGATGACCTTAAGAGAGCAAGTGACAGCAAACCTGCTGAACAATTTGATGAACAACCAGTTTCAGCACCTGCTGCAGAACCTGCACCGGAACCTGTTGAAGAGCCGATCAAGTCTGCACCGGAACCTGTTGAAGAGCCGATCAAGTCTGCACCGGAACCTATTGAAGAGCCGATCAAGTCTGCACCGGAACCTGTTGAAGAATCTGTCGCGGAGACAACAAAAACCACCGCAACCGGTGGCATAAGCATTGCATCACTAATGGCAAAAGCCAAACAGGAAGACACCGCAGCAAAAGCGCCTGAAAAGCCGCTTGATTTTATGGGACCTTCTGAACAAGAGAAAGTTACAATAGAGAGAGTTAAAGAAGTGTGGGAAAAACTGGCAGCTGAATACTCCACAAAATATCCTACGCTCATAAGATTTGCAGCAACTATAAAAAAGACCGTCCCGGTTCTGGAAGAGGATAATATCACAATAGATTTTCTTGTAGGCAACAGTAGCCAAAAAATGTGGATAGAGAAAAATGCCGGCAGGCAAATGGCGGAATTCCTTAGGAAAAATTTGAAGAATGACAAAGTTCATCTTGCCGTAAAAATAAAGACACAAGAACAGATTGGAAAGAAACTGTATATGCCTGAAGAACAAGAATCTTACCTGGAAAAGAAAAATCCCGAGGTTGGAGAATTAAAGAACGATCTGGGACTTGAATTGAAATAATATTATGCGTTTACGTTGTACAAATCTTATAAAAAAATACGGACTTAGGACCGTTGTCAAGAATGCCTCTTTTGATGTTCAGCAGGGAGAAATTGTTGGACTTCTTGGTCCAAACGGGGCGGGTAAGACTACAAGTTTTTATATGATTACCGGTTTGATAAAACCAAACGGAGGTAAAATTTTCCTTGATAATGAAGATATTACAACTCTTCCAATGTACAAAAGAGCGCAGAAAGGAATAGGATATCTGGCACAGGAGGCATCTGTTTTTAGGAAGCTGAGCGTGGAGAATAATATAAGATCAGTTATGGAACTCTCTGATTTGTCCAAAGATGAGCAGAATCAAAGAGTTGAGCAGTTGATTAAAGAGTTCTCCCTGGAAAAAGTCCGCAAAGAGTATGGAATTCAGTTGAGCGGAGGAGAAAGAAGAAGATGTGAAATTGCCAGAGCCCTGGCAATAGACCCAAAATTCATTTTGCTTGATGAGCCGTTTGCAGGAGTTGACCCAATTGCCGTTGAAGACATTCAGCACATTATTTCCGCACTTAAGACAAAAAACATAGGCATTATTATCACAGACCACAATGTCTATGAGACACTTGCGATTACGGACAGAGCATATCTTCTGTATGAAGGAAGCATTCTGTACAGCGGCACTCCGGAGGAACTTGCAAGCAATCCCGATGCGCGCCGTAAATATCTTGGTACAAACTTTGACCTTAGAAAAGCTGTCCTTCATGATAAAAAAGACGAAGACGGGAATCCTATTCCCGACACTGGAAACGAGGGCCGTTATGATTCACCTCAAAAAGAGACGCCAAAGAACGTTGATAAAGAGGCTAATATTGGTCAAAATAAGAAATTCGGCACAGATAATTATTATGACTCAATTTTTTCAAATAAGGCAGAAAAGCTTGAAAAAGAGTAATTAATACACAAACGTATAAAACCGGGCGGGTAAATCCGTCCGGTTTTTTTTGTCCCTTTTTACCTATTAAGACAAAACATGTTCAAAAGTGGTAGAGAAATTGTGGATAATTTTGGAAATAAGTGTAAAAAAGTGGAAAATTTTTCGTTACTTTTGCAATGTTGATTTTTCAATCAAGAAAACAGAAGCAGATGGTAAAATTTATTGGTGAATTTGAGGTTAAGCTGGACGACAAGGGAAGACTTGTTGTTCCATCTGCTTTTAAGAATGCAATGACTAAAGACCTGCTAAAGCAGGAAGCCATAGAGGCTGCCGCAATTGGCAGAAAACTAAACACTTCTGATGACAAGGAGATTGAACTTTCTTTTGTAGTTAAAAAAGATCTGTTTGCAAATTGTCTGGACATGTATCCATATGACGAGTGGGAAAAAGAATCCGAGCAGGTAAAAAACAAACTTAATTTTTTTAACGAGGAACACGCAAAGTTCTGGCGCGAGTACATGAAAGGCAGAGCATCCGTTACAGCTGACTCCAAATTCGGAAGGATAATGATTCCAAAGAATATTCTCTCCAGCATAGGAATAAAAAAAGAAGTTGTCTTTACCGGCAACGACCACAAGATTGAGATTTGGGCAAAAGAGAAGTACGGCAATGACCAGATGTCCCATTCAGACTTCATAAAGCTGACAGAGAAGATTCTAGGTTGAGAATTATTTAAAACCTAAAAATATGCCTGCTTACCACAAACCAGTTATGCTGAGCGAAAGTGTTTCTGCGCTCAACATTGATTCAAAGAAAAATGGAATTTTTGTTGATGCCACTCTTGGCGGCGGCGGCCACACAAAAGAGATTCTGCGGCAGCTAGGGTCAAAAGGAATGTTGATTGCCTTTGACAAAGATTCAGATGCAATAGCAAATGCCCCAAAAGACAAAAGGGTAATTTCTATCCACAACAATTTCAGGTTTGTGGAGAACTTTGTCAAATACCTTGGAATCAATAAAGTAGACGGCATTCTTGCAGATCTTGGAGTATCTTCTCATCAATTTGATACTCCCGACAGAGGGTTTTCCTATAGGTTTGACTCCCCTCTTGATATGAGGATGAACAAGCTGGCAAAGCACAATGCAGAGTGGGTTGTAAATAATTACAAGCAGGAAGATTTGGAGAAAATTTTCCGCGAGTATGGAGAACTTGAAAATGCAAGAAAAATATCTGAACTGATTTGCACTGCCCGCACCGGATGCAAGATTATGACAACGGGAGATTTATGTAAGATTCTTGTCCGCTTATACAATCAGAAAACAGAGAAGAAATTTTTAGGCAAAGTATTCCAAGCCCTTAGAATTGAGGTAAATATGGAAATGCGCGCATTAGAAGATTTTCTTGCCGGAGCAATGCAGGTTTTAAATACGGGCGGCAGACTTTCAGTTATCACCTATCATTCTTTGGAAGACAGGGCGGTAAAAAATTTTATAAGAGCAAACAAGGATAACGGTATTTTTGAGAGTGTTACAAAGAAACCTCTTACACCTTCAGATGAAGAGCAAGGTGAAAACGCCAGAAGCCGCAGCGCAAAATTGAGAATAGCAGAGAAGATATAATCTGTCGAGATAAATATTAAAAAGAAGAGAGCACAATGGCTTCAAACTTTAACATAAGAAGAGATTTGCTGGGAGGACAGTTCCTGTCTAAGAAAAAGATGGCCGGACAATGGCTGTTCATACTTTACATCTTCTTTTTAATTTTAATATACATAACTGTAAATCTGGGTATTGAGAGCACGCAGCTGGCTCAGAGCAAGAACCAGAGAGAGCTAAAAAATTTGAAAGCAGATTACACAAGCAAGGCTGCAAAACTACAATACAAGAGCAAAAGAGGAGAGATAGAACAAAGATTGCTGGATGTGGGTTCAACATTAAAAAGCCCGGATAAACCGGCATACAGAATTAAGGAAGAATAGAGTAAATGGAGAGAAATGACTTAATATTCAAAAGAATAGCATCGCTTTATCAGCTATTCATTCTGGTGGCGCTCTGCGTCATTGGAAGAATTGTCTATCTCCAGTTTATTAACCCTACTGACGTTAAGGACACAGACATTTCATACAGAGATGAAGTTATTGAAGCAGTAAGAGGAGACATTCTTGCAGAGGACGGAAGACCACTTGCAACCAGCGTTCCCTATTACAAAATCAGAATAGATTGTACGGTTGCCAGTCCGGATACTCTACAAAAATATATAGACGGTTTAAGCAAGAATCTTGCTGATTTCTACGGAGATAGAACTGCAAGACAATATAAGGCATACATACTTGAAGGCAGAAGAAAAGGAAAGAGATATCTGGCTTTAGGAAACAGACTTATTGATTATTCAGAGTTGAGCCAGATTAAAAAATTCCCTCTTTTCAACAAAGGTGCAAACAGAGGCGGAATCATTGTTGAGGAAAAATATAAGAGAAATAATCCTTATGGGCGTCTGGCTTACAGAACAATAGGATTCATCAACACGGAAGGGACCGGAGTTGGCATAGAGGGAACTTGGGATTATTATCTTAAGGGAACTCCCGGACATCAAATTGTTCAAAGAATGCTTGGAGGAGAGTGGATTCCGGTTAATACAAACCAAAATATTCCTCCTCAAGACGGATATAATATTAGAACAACTATTAATGTAGATATTCAGGAAGCTGTGGAAAATGCTCTTAGGAAACAGCTTGAGAAGGGCGGCAACGTTGACGGAGCAACTGCAATTGTCATGGAAACAAAAACCGGGGCAATAAGGGCGATTGCAAATATGAAGAATGACGGCAAGGGCGGATTTGATGAATCATACAATTACGCAATTGGAGAGGCGAGCGAGCCCGGTTCCGTGTTAAAGCTGGTGACGCTTGTTTCTCTTTTGGAGGACGGATACGTAACTCTGGATACTCCTGTTGATGCGGGTAATGGTCATTTCACTTATGGCGGTCATGTTTTTTCTGACAGCCACGGAGGACTTGGAATGATAAACGTACTTAAGGCATTTGAACATTCATCCAATGTTTGCTTTGCAAAAATGGCTGTTCAGTTTTACCAAAATAATCCTAAAAAGTTTGTGGACAGAATTCAGAATATGAAACTGGGAGAGAGGTTTCACCTTGATATTCAAGGAGAAGCGGCAGCCACAATCTATTCTCCGAATGATGCAATGTGGTCTGCATCAACATTAGCCTCTATGGGATTTGGATACGGAATGTTGATTACTCCTCTTCACACTTTAACATTTTATAATGCCATTGCAAATGATGGAAAAATGATGAAGCCTTACTTTATAGAAGATTGTGAAAAAGACGGAGAGATTGTAAGGCAATTCAAGCCTCAGGAAATCAGCGGTTCCATCTGCTCAAAAGAGACTGCACGCACGGCAAAAATTGCTTTAAGGGGAGTTGTGACTGAAGGGACCGGCAGAATGCTGAATAATCCGAATTATGAGGTCAGCGGCAAAACAGGCACAGCTAGAAGGGCTTACGGAGGCAAGCAAGGTTATGAGAAAAACGGAATGAGAAGATACCAGGCTACTTTCTGTGGATTTTTCCCCTCTTCCGATCCTATTTATACGGCTATAGTAATTCTATATTCAGGCGATACTCCGGGTAACTTTTACGGAGCTTCACAGGCGGGTCCGGTATTTAAACAAATTGCAGATTTCATCTACGCAAATTCCCCCGAGTGGAATAAGGTTTTGGACGGAAAATTTGTTGCTCAGAGCGGGAGGCATCCAAGCATTGCAAAAGGAAGAGCATCCGCAAGCAAAATTGCAGTTGAAAGTTTGCCCATAGCGAATAAAAGCGTGTTGCTTAGTAAGTTAGAGGCACATAAATGGGTTAATTTTAAAGCAGATAGCTCATCCGTTTTCCCTGTCAGTTTTCCAATTTATAAAGATTCTCTTGTGGACGTGACGGATATGGGATTGAAGGATGCGGTCTTTGTTTTGGAAAATCAAGGGTACAAAGTAAAATTTTCCGGTAGCGGAAGGATTGTAGCGCAAAGTCCGGCATCCGGAACACATGCTCCAAAAAACACAATTATTAATTTACAATTAACCAACAATGAAACTAGGTGATTTATTAAACGGCGTTAAGGTAATAAGAGAGTTTCTTGGACAGGAGGAACTTTCTCAGAGTACCGCAGCATGCAGTGTTGCAAACGCAGTCAACGTTAGCAAGGTGACGGCAGATTCCAGAACATGCAAGCGCGGTCACCTGTTTATTGCAGTTAAAGGCGCAGACGCAGACGGACACAGATATATTGGCAAGGCAATAGATGCCGGTGCACAATATGTTGTATGTGAGAATATTCCGGAAGATGAAGAGATCGCAGTCAAGGCGGGTAAAAGAGAGAATATCACTTACATAGTTGTAGAAAACGGCAGAGAGGCTGAAGCAAAAATCGCCGCCAATTACTATGACAACCCTTCACATGCGCTTAAACTTGTGGGAGTTACCGGAACAAACGGAAAGACTTCAATTGCCACTCTTTTGTACAACATGTTTACCACTCTTGGATATAAGTGCGGACTTATCTCCACTATTGCAAACTACATAGGACGGGAAAAGTTCCCTACCATTAACACAACTCCCGGCCCCATACAATTAAATGCACTTATGGATCAAATGGTTGCAAAGGGATGCAAATATTGCTTCATGGAGGTCAGCTCACATGCAATTGATCAGGGAAGAATTGCAGAGTTAAAATATTGCGGCGGAATTTTTACAAACATTACTCATGATCATTTGGATTATCACAAAACATTTGAGAACTATCGCAACTGCAAAAAAAGATTTTTTGACAACCTTCCTTCAGATGCTTTTGCTCTGACAAATATAGATGACCGCAACGGAGAATATATGGTGCAAAATACTAAAGCTCAGGTACATACATATTCTTGTGGAAATGTGGCTGATTTTAAAACAAGGATTTTGGAGCAGAGCATAGAAGGAATGCAACTGAATATTAACGGCACAGATGTTTGGTGCAATTTTATTGGAGTTTATAATGCGGAAAATCTTACAGCCGTTTACGGAACGGCAATGCTTCTTGGCGCTCCGCATGATGAAGTTATAAAAATCATGAGTACTCTTCACTCCGTAGCCGGACGTTTAGAGTACTTTAAAGGAAAAGATAATGTGATTGCAGCCGTTGATTATGCACACACTCCCGACGCGCTGGAGAATGTGCTTAAAACTCTGCAAGCCCTTAAACCTAAGGGAGATTTGATTTGCGTATTTGGATGCGGCGGAGACCGTGACAAAACCAAGAGACCGGAGATGGGAGCAATTGCCGGCAAGTATGCAACAAAAATTTTTGTGACAAGCGACAACCCGCGCAGTGAAGATCCAATGATGATTATTCAAGATATCAAAGCAGGAATGGATAATGATGCAAGAGCAAAGGCGGATTTTATTCCCGACAGACTTGAAGCAATCCGCAGCGCAGTCATGACGGCAAAGCCAAATTCTTTGATTTTGATTGCAGGAAAAGGACATGAGGATTATCAAATCATCTGCGGAGTTAAGCATCACATGGATGACAGAGAGACAGTTCAAATAGCATTTAAAGAGAGAGAAAATTTAAGCTAAAACTGTCGGGATTAAGAAAATTTAGAAAGTATGATATATCATTTGTTTCAGTGGCTTCAGGCGCAAGGAATTGATTTTCCGGGCGTTAACCTTGTAAGGTTCATCACCTTCAGGGCACTTGTGGCAACTATGACCTCTTTAATAGTAGCACTTTGGATTGGCCCGGCAATAATCCGCCGTCTTCAGAAAAAACAGATTGGCGAGACTATCAGAAATCTTGGTCTTGAAGGACAGCTTGCAAAGAAGGGAACCCCCACCATGGGTGGCACAATAATTCTTCTTTCCATTCTTGTTCCGGCTCTGCTATTTGGAGACTTGACAAATATCTATGTTATACTTTTAATACTCACGACAGTTTGGCTTGGACTTATTGGATTTCTTGATGATTCAATAAAAGTATTTAAGAAAGATAAAGAGGGGCTTAAAGGCAAATATAAAATTTACGGACAGGTCTCTTTAGGTCTGATAGTGGGAATCATATTATGCTTTAGCAATAAGGTAGTTATAAGGCAGCATGTATCTGCAAACGAGCCGGGTGCCAAACCGGTTGTAGTACAGGAGGCCGGAAAGACAAACACATTTTACTATAAGGATGTAAAGAGTACAACCACTACCATTCCATTTGTAAAACACAATGAATTCAAATATTCATGGCTTGCACCGGGACACGGAAAAGTAAAGGACGTGATGACAAATATTGTCTATATAGTCATAGTAATATTTATCATAACAGCCGTTTCCAACGGAACAAATTTGACGGACGGCATGGACGGGCTTGCCACGGGAATCTCTGCGATTGTTGGAACGACACTTGGAATTCTTGCGTATGTATCCGGTAATGCAATTTACTCTAACTATCTGGGTATAATGTATATACCTAATGCCGGAGAAGTGGTGATTTTCATTGCCGGTTTTATTGGAGCATTAATAGGATTTTTATGGTTTAATGCCTACCCTGCCCAAGTATTTATGGGTGACACCGGATCTCTTGCAATTGGAGGAATTATTGGGGTTGCATCTTTATTGATTAGAAAAGAGCTGCTCATTCCTGTTTTCTGCGGAATTTTCTTTGTTGAGAGCCTGAGCGTAATAATGCAAACAACATATTTTAAATATACAAAGAGAAAATACGGAACAGGAGTAAGATTATTCAGAATGAGCCCGTTACACCATCACTATCAGAAGGAGAATCCTGATGCAGTCTTTCAATATCCTCACCATATTTACCCGGAGGCTAAAATTACAGTAAGATTTTGGATTGTGGCGATATTGCTTTGCGCTATTTCCATAATCACTTTAAAAATAAGATAGACGCAACATTATAAATACATAACTGTCGAGATTTAAAAAATTATCAATATGGCAAAACAAAGACTTGTAGTACTTGGAGGAGGAGAAAGCGGTATTGGCTCTGCTGTTCTGGGCAAAGTAAAAGGACTGGATGTGTTCTTGTCTGACAACGGCCAAATTAAGCCCGACTTCAAAAAGACTTTGGAACAATTTGATATTCCATTTGAAGAGTGCGGCCATACTAAATCCGCCATACTCAATGCAGATGAGGTTGTTAAGAGTCCCGGTATTCCGGAAGATAACCCGCTTGTGCTTTTAATTAAAGAGAACAGAATCCCTATCATTTCTGAGATAGAATTTGCAGGACGATATGATACCGCAAAGAAAATTTGCATAACGGGAAGCAACGGAAAAACAACAACAACTTCCTTAATTTATTACATGCTGAAAAATGCGGGACTTAATGTCGGACTTGCCGGTAACATTGGTAAAAGCTACGCATATCAGGTAGCCACGGAAAAGTTTGATTACTACGTAATTGAGCTTAGCAGTTTCCAGCTGGACGGTATGTATAAATTCAAAGCCGATATTGCAATTTTAATGAACATCACTCCAGACCATTTGGACAGGTATGAATTCCAAATGCAAAATTATGTTAACGCAAAATTCAGAATTACGCAAAACCTTACAAAGAAAGAGTGCTTTGTATTTTGCGCAGATGACCCTATCACTGCAAAGGAACTTGATAAGATAGTTCTTACCGCAAAGAAACTTCCTTTCACTCAAAAAGATAAAGTGGAACAGGGCGCATTCATAGATGAAGATAAGCTGTATGTAAGATATGAGGATGATGAATATTCTATGTACATGAAGGAGCTGGCTTTGCCGGGCAAGCACAATTTATATAATCAAATGGCTGCCGCAATTGCCGCAAAAGTTGTGGATATTGACAATAAGGTGATAAGGGAATCTTTGATGTCATTCCAGGGTGTTGAGCATCGTTTGGAAAAAGTTCTGACTGTTAAAAGTGTTCTGTATGTCAATGATTCAAAGGCAACTAACGTAGATGCCGCATGGTATGCTCTGGACAGTATGACAACTCCGGTAGTATGGATTGCAGGAGGAAAAGATAAGGGCAATGATTATTCTCAACTTTACGAGTTAGTTAAGAATAAAGTAAGGGTATTAATCTGCATGGGTCTTCATAATGAGAAATTACATCAATGCTTTGCAGATAAGGTTGATAAAATAATTGACGTTACTTCTGCAAAAGATGCAGTGGCCGTTGCATACAAATATGCAAAGCCGGGGGACACTGTTCTTCTCTCTCCATGCTGCGCAAGTTTTGACTTGTTTAAGAACTACGAGGACCGCGGGGAGCAATTTAAACAGGCAGTTAAAGAGTTATAAATTAAGATTGTATAATGCTGGGATTCAACATAGATAAGACGCAGGAAGACGTGATGAACAGGCTTCACGGAGACAAGGTAATATGGGTTATCATCTTGTTCCTGTCCCTGATTTCCATTGCCTTGATTTACTCCTCCAGCAGCTCCCTTGCATTCAAGGAACACACTACAAATTTCTCCTTCCTGATTAAACAGTTGAAATTTGTTGCGCTTGGGATTGTTGCGCTTTATATATGCTACAAAATTCCTTTGAGATGGTACCGTTATCTTGCAACCCCGGCACTGATAGTCAGTATCTTGCTTCTGGCTCTTGTACCTATTATAGGACAAGAACTTAATGGAGCAAAGAGATGGCTGAATTTTGGCGGAGTTACTTTCCAGCCTACAGAACTTGCAAAAATAACGATTGTGCTTTATTTGGCAAAAACACTGGAAACCAGCAGCTTGGAAAGCTTTGGAGAGTTCTTTATAAAGGTTCTTATACCAGTAGGAATTGTTTGCATTCTTATCATGATGGGTAGCGTATCAACCGCACTGTTTGTAGGAATACTTTGCCTGCTGATTCTATTTATCGGAGGAGTAAAAGGTTCACATTTGATTAAGACATTAGGACTTGCAGGCGGGGCATTGATACTGATTTTCATGCTGCACCTATCCTTTGGAATATTTCCGAGAATGGATACCGCAACAAGTAGAATAAAGAGATTCTTTAAAAGCGAAGAGGTCAACCAAAACACAATGACGGCAGAGCAAAAGCAGGCAAAAGCCGATGAAACTTTCCAGGCGGATATGGCAAAGATTGCAATATCATCCGCGCCAATTCTTGGAAAAGGTCCCGGGAAAAGCACTCAGCGTTACGTACTTCCTCATCCTTATTCTGATTATATATACACAATTATTGTTGAAGAGTACGGAATATTGGGAGGTTCTTTTGTGCTGATGCTGTACCTGTGGTTTTTATACCGATGCATTATGCTGATGAAGACATGCAAAACGGTCTTTTCATCCATCACAGTTGGAGGACTCGGATTGCTGATAACAATACAAGCGCTGCTGCATATACTTGTAAATGTCGGCATTCTACCTGTCACAGGTCATACGCTGCCGCTTGTAAGTTTGGGAGGCACATCACTGATAATTTTAAGTTGTGCATTTGGAATTGTGCTGGCTGTAAGCAGAACAAAGGAATCCAGCACAGGTGCTGCAACTCAAACCGGGATGCCGGATGCAACAGGGGCAGGAGTATCTGCCGCAGTACCGGCAGGAAAGGGAAACAGTGTTGCCGGCGGAGGTAATGAACAGTAATTAAAAGAATTATAAAATTTTTGATTAATATTAAACAATTGCACAATGGCTGATTTGAGAGTGATAATAAGCGGAGGAGGAACGGGAGGACATATTTTCCCTGCCATTTCCATTGCAAACGCAATCAGGGAATTGCGGCCTCAGGCTAAAATTCTTTTTGTGGGAGCATTAGGAAGAATGGAAATGGAAAGGGTACCCGCAGCCGGATACGAGATTAAAGGTGTCCCCGCAAGAGGTTTAAAAAGACCGCTTTATAGTCCGGCAAACATTGGAGTAGCTATTGATTATTTCAGATGCAGAAGCATGGCGAAGAAAATAATCAAAGAGTTCAGACCTAATCTTGCAGTTGGGGTTGGCGGTTATGCCAGTGCAGCAATTGTCAGCGCAGCAGCAAGTTTGGGCATTCCCGTTTTGCTGCAGGAGCAAAATTCATACGCAGGCATTGTAAATAAGGAGAACGGAGGCAAAGCCGATAAAATTTGCGTTGCATATGACGGAATGGAGAGGTTCTTTCCAAAGGATAAAATTATTCTTACGGGTAATCCCATAAGGAAAGAGATGACACAATGCACCCCCGAAATGAAAGAGGAAGGTTATAGGTTTTATCATTTGGACCCAATGCTTAAGACCTTGTTTGTTGTCGGAGGAAGTCTTGGTTGCAGAACGTTAAATAACTGCATGAGAAAGGCTATCGCTGAGAATGAAATAGATAACTTCCAGGTAATCTGGCAGTGCGGCAAATACTATAAGAAAGAGACAGATGCATTTATGGCTGACCACAAGTGTAAAAATGTTTATTTTACAGACTTCATAAGCAGGATGGATCTTGCGTTTGCAGCTGCCGACGTTGTAGTAAGCAGGGCCGGAGC
>JAQWEK010000014.1 GCA_028704975.1 Bacteroidales bacterium
TAAGCTCCTCATCCATCCTCCCGTAGCAATCCTCTGAAATACAACTATCTTTAAACTTCTCAAAAATATACTTTACAGCGGCGGCAGAGGGATGCACCATGTCCTCGGCATACCAGCGATAATCTCTCAGCTCATCCATCATTATTTCATAGGACGGAAAGTAAGATGTATTCTTTTTTTCCTCCCGACAGTTTTGCTGTTCATTAATAAGATTATCTATTGCAAGCAGCAAAGAAGATTTGCTAATCTGGTTACCGTGAGCGCCATCTGCCATGTGTCTGATTGGACTTACGGTAAAAATAATCTCTTTGTCAGGAAATGCCTTAACAATCATGTGAAGCATTTTCTCCGTCTGAGACGCACAAAAAAATTCTCTCCTAAAACATTTTGCGGGGAGTTTATGACAATTGCAGACTATCATGCACGTATTTGTAATTGTCTGCCCCGCAGCACCTCCGATGTATTTAAACACCCAGGAAGTTCCAAGTGTTATAATAATTTTTGAGACGTTTTTAAAGAATTCTGCGTCTCTGATCAACTTTTCATTAGCCTTGTCCAGAAATTTTTTTGCATCATAATCTCCGCAGGAGGAGTGGTGAAAGAAGGTTACATACAAACCATCGGGACGTTTAACAATGTCTTTCTCAGTGAAAAAAGGGGATATTTCCAGGGGCATCTTGCAAAGTTTTGCCACTGTTCCAAGTCTGAGCAAAGAGATGCACACAGATGCGGGATTGTACATTGTCCCAAATGGATTCACCATTGCATCAAATCCGTAATCCTTTAATACTCCGCCTATTTCATCAGAGAAGCATGAGCCCGTCAGCATTATTTTGTCTGAATAGCTTATTGGATTTTTATATTTCTCAATTTCTACAAGTGTCTGTATTTTCATCTCTTTTTGTATTTTTCACTTATGTTACTCTGAATTTTTTTAAGACCGGCACGCATAAGCGGTGTATCTCCAAAGAACCTCTTAAATTCATGTTCGTCAAGATTTTGCCACCATTTAACTGTTGCTTTTGAGAGCAGTTTTTCATTTATGCGGAATTCCGGCCATCCCTCTTTATTTATTCTATTCCATGGGCACGCATTCATACATTCATCGCATCCAAAAATCCATTTGCTGTTAAAAATCCCTGGTCCTTCATTATTTGTTAATCCGTCATCGGCCGCTGCTTTTTTTGAATTGTTCTTAATTTCTTCCGCATCCTCCCTTGCCTCTATTGTTGCATAAGAGGTACAACGTCTTGCATCAAATGCATATCCGTTGCAGCGCAAAGCTCCGTTTTTGCAGGCATTTATACATTTTGAACAGGTGCCGCATTTGCTTGTAGCAGAAGAGTTGTCATCTGTCAAGAGCTCTTTATCGGCAATTTGTGCCGGAGAAAAATATGGCAGTTCAACCTTAGTAATAATGATTCCGATAAAATTTTTGATGCCGTGCTCCGGACTAATCAGAAAATTATTTTTGCCAATAAAGCCAAGCCCCGCTTTTACAGCCCATGCGCGCTCCATAACCGGCGCTGAATCTATGAATGCTCGGCCAATGTCTTTTGCACCTGCGGCATTAGAATCTTTTAAAGTTTCTTTTGCAATAAGCTGTAATATTTTATACAGTTTATTCCTAATAACGGTATGATAATCAAGTCCTCTTGCAAATTCGGAAACCAGCGGCGCATTGCTTTTCACGGCCTTGCCGTCAATCCCGTTTTGCCCAGCTGCTCTGCCAAAAGGAGCAAGAAAAACTAACACGCTCTTTGCACCCGGCACCAATAGCCCGGGATTAAAACGCTTCTCCATGTTGCGGGAGAGATACTCCATTCCGGCAAAAAAACCGGCATTTTTTGATGTAACATAAAAAAGTTCATCATCTATAAGCTCCTCGGATTTTGCACAGCCGCAGGCTACAAAGCCAAGCTCAAAACTCAAAGCTTTAATTTTTTCAAATAATTCCTTTTTTGTTTCCGTTTCTGACATATAAAGATTTTATGCGCTCAACCGCCCCGGCAGACGTTGCAAATTTAATAAAAGATAAACTGCCGCGATTTATAAAAAAACGTTTAAAAATCTAATGAATTTTATTAAATTCGCGCATTATTGTTATGAATTTTTAAAATAGAATAAAATATGAAAAGGATATTGGTAGTTGGAGCAGGCGGACAGATTGGAACAGAACTGGTCACACATCTGCAAAAAAATTATGGTGAAGATAATGTAGTTGCAGCGGAGGTCAGGCCTGATGTTGTAAAGAAAATTGCCGAGCACGCTCAGGCTGTTGAGCTGGATGCCCTTGATTTTCAGAAATATGGAGAGACCATCAAGAAGTATAAAATTGATGCCGTCTATAATTTGGTTGCACTCCTTTCTGCAAAAGGGGAGTTGAATCCGGACCTTGCCTGGAAGATAAATATTGGCGCTCTTCTAAATTCTTTGAATCTTGCAAGAGAGTTGCACTGCGCAGTTTTCACGCCATCTTCTATTGGCGCATTTGGCTACAATACACCACATTACAAGACTCCGCAGGATACTATCATGAGACCTGATACTATTTACGGAGTTTGCAAAGTTACCGGAGAATTGCTTGGTGATTATTACTTTAAGAGATTTGGAGTTGACGCCCGCAGCGTACGTTTTCCGGGTTTGATTTCTAACGGCGCTCTGCCGGGCGGCGGCACAACAGATTATGCAGTTGAAGTGTTCTATGAGATTTGGAAACACGGAAAATACACTTGCGCCGTACCTCGGGATGCTTATATGGATATGATGTATATGCCTGATGCATTGACTGCTACAACGCAGCTGATGGAGGCTGACCCTTCCCGTCTAAAACACCGCAACAGCTTTAATATTGCATCTATGAGTTTTACTCCGGAGCAATTGTTCAATGAATTAAAGAAGAGAATCCCAACATTCACATGGGATTATAAAGTAGATCCTATAAAGGCCGACATTGCCAATAGTTGGCCTGATATCATGGATGATTCTTGCGCCCGCGCAGAGTGGGATTGGACTCCAAAATGGGGGTTGCAGGAGATGATGACGGATATGCTTGCGGCTTGCAGGGAGAAGGTTGAAAACGGAGAATATTAGAGATATGCTTTTCAAGGTGGCAAATAAAAAAGGCCCGCTATAAAGCGAGCCTTTTTTTATACAAACACTTTGATTATTCTGCTTTTGGAGCATCTGCCTTTGAAGCCTCTGCTTTTGGAGCCTCAGCTTTTGGAGCTGCAGGTTCTGCAACTTTTTTTGCACGGCTACGACGTGTATTCTTCTTTTCTCCCGCCTCTTTTTTGCCTGAATTAAGAGCAGCCTCGTTAAAATCAACCAACTCCATTATTGCCATTTCAGCAGCATCTCCCGCTCTGTATGATGTCCTTAAGATACGCGTGTATCCTCCGGGACGCTCTGCAATTTTAGGGGCAATTACTCTAAACAGCTCCGTAACAGCCTCTTTCTGCTTTAAATAGCTGAAAGCAACACGGCGTGAATTTGTGCTATCAATTTTGCTCTTGGTAATCAGAGGCTCTACATAGACTCTCAATGCTTTTGCCTTTGCAAGAGTTGTTTCAATTCTCTTGTGAAGAAGCAGCGAGGAGGCCATATTTGCAAGCATCGCCTTACGGTGTCCGCTCTGCCGGCCAAGATGATTTAATTTCTTATTGTGTCTCATGTCTTCTACTTTTTATCAATGTTATATTTGGAAATATCCATTCCAAAAGACAATCTGTGCTTGTCAATCAGAGACTCTATTTCCGTTAATGACTTCTTGCCAAAATTACGAAACTTCATAAGTTCATTTTTCTGGTGAGAAACAAGGTCTGCAAATGTTTCTATATCAGCTGCTTTTAAGCAGTTAAGAGCACGGACGGACAAATCCATATCGCTTAGCTTCTTCATTAGAAGCTGACGCATTCTTAGTGTTTCCTCGTCAAGTTCTGCATTCTCTTTCTCTGCGCTTTGCTCAAATGACATCTTCTCATCTGAGAACAGCATAAAATGATAGATAAGAATTTTTGCGGCCTCCTTCAAAGCCTCTTTAGGCTGAATTGAGCCATCTGTCGTGATTTCTATATTAAGACTCTCATAATCAGTCTTCTGCGCTATACGGCAAGGTGCCACCGTGTATTTAACATTAACAATTGGAGTAAAAATAGAATCAATAGGAATTGTCCCGACAGGAGCATTATCAGTTTTGTTTTCCTCTGCCGGAACCCAACCTCTGCCTTTGCCGATTGTCACAGTCACCTTCAACTTTACGGATTCCTCCATAAAGCAAATGTGCTGCTGAGGGTTAAGGACTTTGAATGAGGTAAGACCTTTAGAAATGTCCTCTGCGGTCATCTCCTTCTTTCCGTTTACTGTAAGTGAGACGGTCTCTCCATCCTCGCTCTCTACCATCCTCTTAAATCTTACTTTCTTAAGATTAAGGATGATATCTATAACTCCCTCTATTACACCGTGTATAGTGGCAAACTCATGATCAACTCCTTCAATTTTTATGGAGGTGATTGCAAAGCCTTCCAGTGAAGATAATAACACACGTCTAAGCGCATTGCCAATGGTGATTCCATATCTTGGCTCAAGAGGCCTGAATTCGAATTTTCCAAAGGTATCCGTGGACTCCAGCATTATTACCTTGTCCGGTTTTTGAAATGCTAATATTGCCATATCATTTAATTTAATTTTTCTTTTAAACTGGTTACTACTTAGAGTACAACTCTACAATGAGCTGTTCATTAATGCTCTCCGGAATATCAGTTCTATCCGGCAAATTTAAAAATTTACCGCTTAATGTGTCTGAATTCCATTCAAGCCAAGAATATTTTGCGGGATTAGATGCAATAGCATTCTGAATAGTTTCCATGCTCTTGGATCTCTCTCTTACTCCAACAACATCACCAGGTTTAACGTGCGTAGAAGGGATGCTTGCTAAGTTTCCGTTAAGCACAATGTGACGATGACTAACCAGCTGTCTTGCAGCTGCGCGCGTAGGAGCAATACCAAGTCTGTAAACAACATTGTCCAATCTAGACTCCAGAAGCATCAGCAAATTAATACCGGTGATTCCTTTCATCTTTGAGGCTGCTGTAAACATATTGCGGAATTGTCTTTCCAAAACACCATAAGTGTATTTAACCTTTTCCTTCTCCTTTAACTGAGTCCCGTACTCAGAGACTTTCTTTCTCTTCTTAGCCATGCCGTGCTGTCCCGGAGGGCAGTTCTTCTTCTCAAAACTCTTGTCAGCACCATAAATCGGCTCGCCAAATTTGCGGGCAATTTTTGTTTTTGGTCCAGTATATCTTGCCATAATTTTTACGTTTTATCAGTTAAACTCTGCGGCGGCCCTTAGGTCTGCAGCCGTTATGAGGAAGTGGTGTAACATCAATAATCTCAGTTACTTCTATCCCCACATTATGAATTGTTCTAATTGCAGATTCTCTTCCTCCGCCCGGGCCTTTTACATAAGCCTTAACTTTACGCAATCCTGCGTCAAACGCAGATTTGGCACAATCTTCAGCTGCAACTTGAGCAGCATACGGAGTATTTTTCTTAGATCCTCTAAAGCCCATCTTGCCGGCAGAAGACCAACTTATAACCTGACCTTTAAGATTGGTCAAAGTTACAATCACATTGTTGAATGTAGAAGTGATATGAGCCTGGCCCACAGCTTCTACCTTTACAACTCTCTTTTTATTTGTAACAACTTTCTTTGCCATAATCTAACTGCCTTTATTTAGTTGCTTTCTTCTTATTGGCCACTGTCTTCTTCTTACCCTTTCTGGTGCGAGCATTATTCTTAGTGCTTTGCCCTCTGACAGGCAGTCCTAGTCTGTGGCGAATGCCCCTGTAGCATCCTATGTCCATAAGACGTTTAATGTTTAGTTGAGTCGCAGTTCTAAGTTCGCCCTCAATCTTATAGTCTGCTGCAATTGTTTGTCTTATTGCAGCAATCTGGTCATCTGTCCAATCTTGCACCTTGATATTTACGTCAATCCCGCATCTATCAAGGATTTTTTTGGCAGACTTGCGACCAATTCCGAAGATGTAGGTCAAACCTACTTCTCCCCTTTTGTTTTTTGGTAAATCTACTCCGGCTATACGTGCCATAATCTATTGTTTACTTTTGTTTTATTAATTACAAATTCAATGCAGGAATTAGCAACTGCTAACCCTGGCGCATTTTAAATTTTGGAGTTTTTTTGCAGATAATATAAACGCGTCCTTTGCGTCTTACAATTTTGCAATCCTCGCTGCGCTTCTTAATTGATGCCTTAACTTTCATCGTATTATAATTTTATAATTTATTCTTACAGAGTTATTTATATCTGAATGAAATTCTTCCTTTAGTCAAATCATAGGGAGACATCTCAACTTTTACCCTATCCCCCGGCAAAATTTTAATATAATGCATTCTCATCTTTCCGGAGATATGAGCGATAATAACAGGACCATTATCCAACTCAACTTTAAACATTGCATTGGACAAAGCTTCCAGAATTGTTCCGTCTCTTTCTATAGCCTCTTGTTTTGACATATGTTAATTTTTATTCTTTAGTTTATTAATGTAGTCAAAAGTGGTCAGTATTTGCGGTTTGCCTTTTTTAACGGCTATGGTAAATTCAAAATGAGCAGATTTCTTGCCGTCTTCTGTAGCAACTCCCCAATTATTATCTTGGATGTAAACCTCTTTAACTCCGGCATTTATCATTGGCTCAACACAAATAACCATTCCTTCTCTCAGCTTTTTTCCGGTACCCGGTTTTCCATAATTCGGGACCATAGGATCTTCATGCATATCTTTTCCTATGCCATGTCCGACCATTTCTCTAACCACAGAAAATCCCTGAGCCTCACAATGTTGCTGGACAGCGTTACCTATATCTCCAATTCTGTTTCCATCAATTGCCTGGGCAGCACCTAAATACAGTGACTCTTCGGTAGTCTTAAGAAGCAGCGCAGTCTCTTCATCTACTTCGCCTACAGGAAATGTATAGGCAGAATCTCCAAAATAACCTTTGTATATTGTTCCGCAATCAACGGAAATAATATCTCCCTCTTTTAATTCATAATCACTTGGGAATCCGTGAACTATTACGTCATTAACAGACAGACACAACGTCCCCGGAAAACCGTCGTAACCAAGAAAGCCGGGCACAGCCCCGTTATCTCTGATGTACTCCTCCGCAAGCTTATCCAAAGTTTTAGTTTTAACTCCGGGAACAACGGCCTTGCCCACTTCCGCCAACGTCTTGGAAACCAAGATTGCATTCTCTTTAAGAATTTCTATTTCCTCTAAGGTTTTATAGTGTATCATTCTAACCTTTCAGACTCCTCTAAAAATTAGTACGGCCCTTCAGACGTCCCGTCTTCATTAGACCGTCATAGTGTCTCATTAACAAATAACTCTCAATCTGCTGCAATGTATCCAGAATAACGCCAACAACAATCAGCAAACTTGTTCCGCCATAGAACTGTGCAAACTGGTTGTTAATTCCAAGTATCATTGCAAACGCAGGCATAATGCCGACAATAGCCAGGAAAATTGAACCCGGAAGCGTAATGCGTGACATTATACTATCCAGATAATCAATTGTTTTCCTTCCAGGCTTAACCCCGGGAATAAAGCCTCCGTTTCTCTTCATATCTTCTGCCATCATGGTAGGATTTACTGTGACTGCTGTATAAAAATAAGTAAATATCACAATCAACAATCCAAAAACCAAGTTGTACCAGAATCCTTTATAATCACTCATAGTAGCAGCGAGTCCGCGCGTTGCGTCAAATCTTGAGAACAAAAGCGGGAACAACATCAATGCCTGGGCAAAGATGATTGGCATAACGCCGGCAGCATTAATCTTTAAGGGAATATACTGTCTTACACCGCCATATTGCTTGTTGCCTACTATCCTTTTTGCATACTGTACAGGAACTTTGCGAGTACCTTGAACAAGAGCAATTGTTGCAGCAAATACAAGGAACAGGAAAATGAACTCAACCAACAGCATAAGAATACCGCCTGTAGCATTAACCCTTGTACCAACCTCAGCAGCAAGTGCATACGGAAGTCTTGCAACAATACCAACCATAATGATTAATGATATTCCGTTTCCAAGACCCCTATCTGTTATTCTCTCGCCAAGCCACATGATGAACATTGTTCCGCCAATCAGCACCATAGTTGCAAACAGAGTGAATGAGAATCCATGTAATAGAAAAGCATCCTCCGGAAGGGTTGTGTGCAAGCTGGTTAAATAAGCCGGAGCTTGTACAGCCAAAATAACTATGGTCAGATATCTAGTCCACTGATTCATTTTCCTCCTTCCGCTTTCACCCTCTCTTTGCATTTTTTGGAAGTAAGGAATCATAATTCCAAGCAGCTGAAGGACAATTGATGCGGAGATGTAAGGCATTACACCAAGCGCAAAGATTGAAGCATTTCCAAAAGCACCTCCGGAAAACATGTTAAGCAATCCAAGAAGACCCTCAGATGTCTTTGCCGCCAAATCTGAATTGGCAATCAAAGAAGGGTTGATTCCCGGCATTACTACAAAGCTTCCCAGACGATAAACCAACAAAAGGAGTAGCGTATAGATAATCCTCTTTTTCAGTTCCTCTATCTTGAAAATGTTCTTTATTGTTTCAATCAGTCTCTTCATTATATTACTTTATTACAGTTGCAGTTCCTTTTGCAGCCTCAATCTTCTCTTTAGCCGACTTTGAGAAAGCATTTGCAGTAACATCCAGCTTTGCTTTAAGGTCTCCGTTCCCAAGAATTTTTACAAGATCCTTTTTAGAAACAAGTCCGTTCTCAATAAGAGTCTGCTTGCTGATAGCAGCAACCTTCAGTTTCTCGCTTAAGGTTTGCAGAGAAGACAGGTTAATAACCTTATACTCTATCTTCTTAGGATTATTGAAACCAAATTTTGGAAGCTGTCTCTGAATTGGCATCTGACCTCCCTGGAACCCAAGCTTATCATGGTAGCCGCTGCGCTGTTTTGCGCCGTTCATACCGCGAGTGGAAGTGCCGCCGTGTCCGGAACCTTCTCCGCGTCCAATTCTCTTATGCCTTCCTAAGGCACCCTTTGCAGGTTTTAATGTATGTAGTTTCATCTTAAAATCTCCTCTATTTAATGTCCTCTATATTAACAAGGTGACGAACTTTGTCAATCAAACCCTTGTTAACGGGATTAAGTTCAATTTCTACGGAATGATGAATCTTTCTGATTCCTAGTGCATAAAGGGTTGCAATCTGTCTTTTGGTTGCACCGTTTCTGCTTATAGTTTGTGTAACTTTTACTTTAGCCATCTTCCAAATCTCCTATCCGTTAAATACGTTCTTCATTGGAACTCCTCTTACACCCGCAACGGTATAAGCATCTCTCATCTGAGCAAGAGCTGCAATTGTTGCCTTAACAAGGTTGTGAGGATTTGATGAACCTTTGGATTTTGCAAGCACGTCATGGACACCAACTGACTCAAATACAACACGCATTGCGCCTCCTGCCTTTACTCCTGTTCCGGGAGCTGCCGGTTTCATAAATACCTCAGCACCACCAAATTTTGCAATTTGCTCATGAGGAATTGTCTCTTTGCTAAGAGGAACTTTTACAAGATTCTTCTTTGCATCTTCTATTCCTTTGGAGATAGCCGTTGTGACCTCATTAGCCTTACCAAGACCGTAGCCAACAACACCCTTCTCATCTCCAACAACTACTATGGCGGCAAAGCTGAAGTGGCGGCCTCCCTTGGTCACCTTTGTAACTCTTCTAACTGCAACCAATCTGTCTTTTAATTCCAGATCTGTAGTTCTTACACCTTTCTCTTTAAAATTCTCTGCCATAATAATTAGAATTTAAGTCCGCCCTTACGCGCGGCATCTGCCAAACTTTTAACTCTTCCATGATACAGGTAACCTCCGCGGTCAAATGCAACCTCTTTAATTCCCTTTGCTACAGCGGCTTTAGCAGCCTCTGTTCCAACAAGAGCTGCAACTTCTACGCTGGTCTTTCCCTTTGTCTGAGGCGCAATTGCCTTATCCATAGAGGAAGCTGCTGCTATAGTTAAACCCTTCTCATCGTCTATGAACTGCACATAGATCTGCTTATTGCTTCTGAATACGCTCATCCTCGGTTTCTCTGCAGTTCCGGAAACGTTCTTGCGGATACGATAACGTATTCTCTGTCTTCTTTCTGTCTTATTCATAATCTCTCCTCCTGTTATTTAGCTGCTGCTGTCTTGCCGGCTTTTCTGCGGATATACTCTCCTGCATACTTGATACCCTTGCCCTTATAAGGCTCCGGTTTACGGAATGAACGAATCTTTGCCGCAATCATTCCAACCAGCTGTTTATCACAACTTGAAAGAACTAATATTGGGTTTGCACCCTTCTTAACTTGAGGAACTTCCGCCTTAACTTCAATTGGAAGCTGAAAATAAATATCGTGAGAATAACCAAGACTAAACTTTAAAAGTTGTCCCTGGGCTTCTACACGATATCCTACTCCTATTAGTTCCTGCTGAATTTTATATCCCTCAGAAACTCCTATCACCATATTGTGGATTAGGGCACGGTAAAGTCCGTGCAAAGATCTGTGGCGCGGCTGGTTGGTAGGTCTCTCTACCTTGACTACGCCTCCCTCAACGGTGACCTTGATATCAGGGTCAACCTTTTGGCTCAACTCACCTTGAGGGCCTTTAACCTTCACCACGTTATCCTGTCCAACCGTAACGGTGACAGCTTGGGGAAGGCTTACAGGTAATTTTCCTATTCTAGACATAATTAAAAAATAATTCTATTAATAAATGTAGCATAAAACTTCACCGCCTACGTTCTGCTCCTTAGCTTCCTTGTCTGTAATAATACCCTTGGAAGTGGAAAGGATTGCAACGCCTAATCCGTTAAGTACGCGAGGCATTTCTGCAACACCCTTATACTGTCTAAGACCCGGACGGCTGATTCTTATTAGTTTTTTGATAGCAGGCTGCTTAGTATCAGGGTGATACTTAAGAGCTATCTTAATATTCCCGATAGGTTTTCCCTCTTCAAACTTGTAGCTTAAAATATAGCCCTTCTCAAAAAGAACCTTTGTAAGCTCCTGTTTCATTTTAGAGGAAGGAACGTCAACAACCTTGTGACCTGCTTGATAAGCGTTCCTAATTCTTGTTAAATAATCTGAAATTGGATCAGTCATTTTAATTTAATTTTTAATTTTTTAATCTTTCTACCAGCGTCATTTCGGCGCCCGATATCCAATAATGCAACCTGCTACCAGCTAGCTTTATGCACTCCCGGGATAAGGCCTTTGCTTGCCATCTCTCTGAACTGAATTCTGCTGATGCCGAATACGCGCATATAGCCTCTCGGTCTTCCAGTAAGAGAGCAACGGTTGTGTAATCTGACCGGACTGGAATTCTTTGGAAGTTTATCCAATGCAGCGTAATTTCCCTCTTTCTTAAGTTGTTTACGCTTCTCGGCATATTTGGCGCATAGTTTGGCGCGCTTAACTTCACGCGCTTTCATTGATTCTTTTGCCATATTCTTTTTTTAAAATTTTTCTGCAAAAAGTTATGCTTTCTTCTTGAAAGGAAGACCGAATGATGCAAGCAATGCGCGAGCTTCCTCGTCACTATTGGTGCTGGTAACAAAAGTGATCTCCATTCCGACAACTTTTGTAACTTTATCAATATCAATCTCCGGGAAGATAATCTGCTCTGTAATTCCAAGGGTATAATTTCCCCTACCATCAAACTTCTCCTCAATTCCCTTGAAATCTCTGATTCTAGGAAGAGATACCTTTATCAATCTCTCCATGAACTCATACATTTTAGCCTGTCTTAGGGTAACTTTTACTCCGATCGGCATTTCTTTCCTCAATTTAAAAGTTGCAATATCCTTCTTTGAACAGGTAAGGATTGCCTTTTGACCGGTAATCATAGACAACTCGGCCTGGGCGTTTTCTGCAATTTTCTTATCTGCTGTTGCACTTCCAAGACCCTCGTTGATCGTAATCTTCTGAAGTTTTGGAACCTGCATAACTGTCTTATAGCCAAACTGTTTTGTAAGCTTTGCTATAATCTCGTCCTTATAAAGTTTCTCAAGATTGGGAATCCAACCCTTAGGCTTTACCTGATCTGCAACTGCTTTCTTTGCCGCACCTTTGGCGCCTTTTTCTGCCTTTGCATTCTGCTGAGGCTTAGCGGCTTTAGGAGCCTTATCCTGTTTAGGAGCTGCTGCCTTAGGAGCCTGCTCCTTCTTTACTTCTTCTGCCATTATTTAATTTCCTCCCCTGACTTTTTAGCATAACGTACAAGTTTGCCCTTATCATTCAAACGACGTCCAATCTTAGTAGGACCGCCTTTGACAGGATCAACAACCTGTAAATTAGAGATGTGAATAGATGCCTCCTGCTTAATAATTCCGCCTTGCGGAGTCTTAGCATTCGGCTTTGTATGCTTGCTTATCATGTTGAGACCCTCAACAACGGCACGCATCTTAGCCTTGTCAACTGCAAGTACTTTTCCCTGCTTACCTTTATCATTGCCGGAATTAACAAAGACTGTGTCGCCTTTCTTAATGTGTAATTTTACATTCATTATTATACCCTCCTATTATTTATAGTACCTCAGGGGCAAGTGAAACAATCTTCATAAAGTTGTCGCGAAGCTCTCTGGCTACCGGGCCAAAAATACGCGTACCTCTGACTTCACCCTGGCTATCCAAAAGGACGCAAGCGTTCTCGTCAAATCTTATATAAGAACCATCCGGTCTGCGGATCTCTTTTTTAGTTCTTACAACAACCGCCTTGGAAACAGAGCCTTTCTTAGCATCTGCTCCGGGAATAGCGCTCTTAACCGCTACAACTATCTTATCTCCAACACCGGCATAACGACGCTTTGTTCCTCCAAGCACGCGGATACAAAGAACTTCCTTTGCTCCACTATTGTCGGCTACCATTAATCTTGATTCCTGCTGTATCATAGCTATTTAACTTTTTCAACAATTTCTACTAATCTCCAGCGCTTTGTCTTGCTCAAAGGACGAGTCTCCATAATCTTTACGGTATCGCCTTCTGAACATTCGTTCTTCTCATCATGCGCTACAAACTTTGTGGTTTTATTTACGAACTTACCGTAAATAGGGTGCATCTCTTTTGTTTTTACTGCAACTACTATAGACTTATCCATTTTGTTGCTAACCACTACACCGACTCTAACTTTTCTCAGCTTTCTTTCCATTACTTAGATTGTTTTTTATTCTCAATCTCACTAAGGACAGTGAGCATCTTGGTAATATCTTTTTTTGCTTTTTTAATTTGAGACGTATCCTCTAATGGAGAGACTGCGTGGTTAAGAAGCATCTGATTAAGAGAGCCTCTGCTAGCCTCTATGCGCTCTCTCAGATCCTTCTCCGACATTTCCCGTATTTCTTTTGTTTTCATGGTATTATCTCCAATTATTGTTTAACGTAATCCCTTCTGACTACAAACTTTGTAGAGACGGGCAATTTCTGGGCTCCAAGTCTAAGCGCCTCTTTGGCAACCTCTACAGGAACACCTTCAACTTCAATTAACATTCTTCCAGGGGTAACAGGTGCAACAAAACCCTCTGGATTTCCCTTTCCTTTACCCATACGGACCTCGGCAGGTTTTCTAGTAAAAGGCTTATCCGGAAATATGCGGATCCATACGTTTCCTTCACGTTTCATATAACGGACAACTGCTTGACGTGCAGCCTCTATCTGCTGTCCTGTCATCCAGCAAGACTCCAAGGTCTTAATGCCGAATGAACCAAAGGCAAGCTGACTACCTCTATGGGCAACGCCTTTCATGCGGCCCTTCTGCCATCTTCTGAATTTGGTTTTCTTTGGTTGTAACATTGCTTTATCTTATTAATTTTCAATACTTTAGTTGTAACGGAGCCAGAGTATCGGGGTGCAAAGGTATAATAATTTATTCAATGCGCAAACTTTTTTGAGTTTTATTTCATGCCCTTTGGCAAAAAAAAAATGACGGTCAAAACCGCCATTCTCACATAGTTACAGATTTGCAAATTATTTGAAATCTCCGTTTTTGGAAATCTTTGTACAAATCCCGACAGATTATTTCCGCTTTATTGTCTTAAGCTTTGAGCTCACCTCAATGCACTTATTCCAGACGCGTATAAGGTTTCCGCCCCAAAACATTTGCAGCTGGTCAACCGTCCATCCCCTCTTAAGCAGCTCAATAGTAAGGTTTTTCATCTGCCCGGCATTATCCATTCCAACAACTCCGCCGCCACCGTCAAAATCAGTCCCAAGTCCAACGTACTGCGGGCCAACCAAATTTTTAATATGGTCAATGTGATTTGCCAAAACGGAAACGCCTACTTTGTGGGCGGGCAAATCATCAGACAAAAAGAATCTGCCGGTGCCAACCTGAATAACGCCGCCGTTAGCCGCTATCATCTTTATCTCCTCATCCGTCAAATCTCTGCGCTGGGAGGGTTTTAACGCCCTGCAAGCGGAATGTGACGCAATTACCGGAGCCTTTGCAACCTTCAGCACATCCTTAAGGGCCTCAGAAGAGACATGTGAAATATCCACCATCATCCCCAGTTGCTCCATCCTCTCAATAACTTCATAACCAAACGGAGAAACACCGTGCCAGCAAGCCGTTCTCCACTCTCTAGAGCCGTCGCAAATTTGATTTGCGGAATTATGACTCAATGTGATATACCTGACTCCTATCTTATAAAATTCATCTACCCTGTTAACGTCATTCCCAAGAGGATAACCATTTTCTATTGCAAGAACAACAGCGCGCTTTCCCTGAGCCTTAAACTTTATTACATCGTCCGGAGTGTACGCGATGCCGGCAACATCACCCTTTTTTGTGGTAACATATTTTTTCCAGGAGAGAAGTTCCTCTTTGCAATAATGGTAAGCAGAATCAAGTGATTTCTTGTTTTTCCAAGGTCCCTGCTCCAGATAAACTGCAAAAAAAGCAGCATCCAGTCCGCCTTTCTCCATCAAGGCAAAAGAGACCTGGCCTTTTGGAACAGTATATTCACCGTTTGGATGCATAATATATGTTGCCGTATCATTGTGAGTATCAAAAGATACCACAAAATTATGCACACTGTCAGCAAGCACCGCATACTGCGCATCGGTAAGATTGTACGCATTATGTTTTGGCGCGCCAGGCAGCGGCATGCTAACAGGTTTTGGCGCTATTTGTTCAACAGACTGTACTGCAGCACGTTTTACAGAGACGACTTTTTTAGCGCTCTGAGCTGTTGCATTCTGTTTGCCGGCGCAGTTGCAAAGGGCAACCGTTACCGCAATCAATAAATATTTTCCAATTTTTCTCATTATACATTAACGCTCCCAACAGATTATTTTACAACTGCTTTCTTTGTCCACCATTTCATCTTCACGGCAAGCCACAGCAACAGCGCACTAAATATCAGACAAGCCCACATCAGCCAATTGCCCCATCCGGCAGTAAAGGCTATCGGGACCAAAGTAATTAAAATTATCTCTACCGGCGCAATTGGCAGATATGCAAGCGCATAATCATCCATGGTCTTGCTCTTCATATCCGGATCAACGATTCTTTCCAATGCAATACCCATTGCCATAGTACCTGTCCACCAGCCCCATGCAAAAATTGAGCGCTCAAACCAATAGTTGTGAGCAAGATGCTTTCCAAAATAGAATGTAATTGCATAGACCACAATTGTGCCCACAACCAACATTACAAGAAGCGGTACCCAGAACTTAACAATAACGGCCAGTTTAATGGATGCAACACCGCAGGCAACCAGCAAGTCCGTAAAGAAACTTCCAATACGCTGCGTTGTCTTTGGGCATATATAATCTGTGACGCCGGTTCTGTCAAATATTTTCTTGAAAATTAAGCCGACAATAAAAGCGCAGGAGAATACCGGAAGTTCCATGTTATTATAGGGGGCCTGCATTCCGCTACACCAATTCTTAACTGCAACGCTCAGCACATATCCCAAGAATGCAACAAAAAATACAAGGGCAAAATGGAACGTCAATGTCTCTATAGATATAGAAGAGGTTGTACTTTCACCAACATCATCTCTTTTCTCTTTTGGAAGAAGTCCGGTGCGCAATTCATTTGGAAGGTCCTTAAAATCAGTAATAAACGCAGTTTGTTTTTTCCTGGCGGCACGTTTAATTATAACCAGACCGCCCACAATTGCAAGGACAACTCCAACCGTGGCGGTAGTCATGCCAAGACTCATGGCGTCATCCCATCCCATATTTTTAAATGCACCTCCAATTGCAGCGGCGGTTCCGTGTCCGCCGTAAAAACCTGTCGGGAGCATGGCTCCAAATGCATCATTCAGCCCTGGCCATATTAGCTTAAGTGCATATAAACCAAACAATCCCATAAGTCCCCACTGCACCAGCATTCCTACCTGTGCATAAATCCACATTGGCCCTACTCTTGTAACCACTTCTTTTACAGAAGATTTTGGAGAGGAAAGCGGCAAAGAACCAAAAACAAGCGCAATCATTACCGCCGCATAAGAGGCAAGATTGTTTGAGAACGGGAGCCATCCAAGACCGTTAGGTCCAAATGCAAGTCCAAGAAGTCCGGCAATTAAACTGGGGGGAACAAAAAGTTTCTGCACCAGATTGACCTTGACTCTGATAAGTTTGCCGACAAGAATAAGACCGAATATCATACCCATGTCTACAAAAAAGGACCATGGAGTAAAGCCTTGAAAATTAAAAAAATTGTACATCTATATCGTATTTAGGTTGACAAATATACAACTTTTGCATTAGTTTTGCAGACCAATCGCGCAATGGAGGGGATATGGAGGGGATAAAGACGGACATAAATATTTCTTTTATCACGACAACATTTTACCGCTTCGGCTGCATTTTGTTGCTGGCGGTAGCAATGCTTTTGTGTGGAGTAAAAAATGTTTCCGCCCAAAACAAAAAGGAACAAATTAAAGCCGAGAGAGTTCCCGTCAACAACCAGATTACTCACCCAAAATCTTTATTCTCCAAACCTTATGCAGGAAATCCGCAAGTAAATCCATCAGGCAACATGATGGATAAAGAGGTGAAAGATGATAAAGACGCCATTGCCGCACGTATTAAAAAAAGAGCTGCAGATGACAAAATCAGAGAACAGATGTGGGCCAAAGTAGAAAAAGACAGAGAGCGTTATAAGGGCGCAACAGAATGGGCGGTAATGTATTATAAGGTTGAAGATAACGGAGACACAACATATATAGATTGGCTTCCTCCCGTATTCAAATTTGAAACCGTACGCAAATGGTACAAGGCCAAAGTGTGGAGAGAATACAGGCGGCTTGTTTGGAATTTTAAGAAAGTGTATCCTTATGCGCTTCAGGCCAGAGGAATAATAAGGGAAGCCGACAGTGTCCTTGCGGTAAATAATTTTAGCCGTCGGGAGAGAGATAAATACATAGAGGAATATCAGGATAAGTTATTCAAGCAATTTGAAAAACCAATGAGAAATCTGACAATTACGCAAGGGCAACTCTTAATGAAGCTGATAGACAGGGAATTGGGAAGAACATCTTTCTATATAATCCGCCAATACCGCGGCAGACTTTCCGCAGGATTCTGGCAGCTGGTGGCGCGCATGTTTGGTTCAGATTTAAAAAAGCCGTATGACAAATTTGGAGCGGACCGGCAAGTAGAAGAACTTGTTGTGCTCTACCAGGAGGGCTCGTTTGACGCCCTCTATTTCTCAATGTTCGGATACCAGAGATAAGAATAGCTGAGCCTACAAAGAAACATTTCTTAAGGTTTCACCGTCAAAAACAATATAATCCGGATTATAGATCCAGTCACCAAGCATGAACAACTCGGAGCCGTTTTGCAATTTTTGCTCTGTACGAATATGAAAATGTCCAAAGATGAAATAATCTATTTTATTCCGGACGGACTGCAAGTCTGTTTTATTCCCGACAGTCTGTGCTCCGGTTAGTGCAGAATTTTGCGCCGCATCATATTTTTTTTGGAAATCTTCCGCGTACGCAATGCAGTTATTGATAGTCAATTGCGCTCCCTCCGGAGAAGCCTGCCCACGGGTCAGCCTATTGTGTTTGCTCCATCCGTGCCCAAGTAAAAAAGCCCATCGCGGATGAATTCCGCTAAATAAAATCTGCAAAAATCTGTTGTGAAAAATGCTATACAAAAATGCATACCCCGGGTCATTTCCAAACAGCCCGTCTCCGTGTCCCAGACAAAAACGTTTCCCCTCAATTTCAAAAACCGCAGGCTGCTTCTCCATAATTAATCCAAGCTCCTTCCGGAAATATCTATACGTCCAAACGTCATGGTTGCCGTTAAAAAAATGCACCTTAACTCCTCTGTCCACAAGAGATGCAATTGCCCCCAATGTCCTTGTAAAACCAACGGGAATCACATCTTTATACTCATACCAAAAATCAAAAATATCCCCAAGTAGAAAAACTTCTTTTGTTTGAGGAGGCAAACCGTTAAGAAAAGAGGAGAATTTTTTCTCTCTCTCCACGGGATTTTTATAGTTCAATCCCAGGTGTACGTCCGACACAAAAAAATATAAGTTTTTCTCTACCATTAATGCAACATATAAGGAAGCACAACACAAAGAATTCCGGCTATTGCACAATAAATGGCAAAACCTGTAAGCTTAACATTTTTAACAAGTTTGACCATCCATTTGCATGCAGCCCATCCCGCAAAAAATGCTGCAAGAAATCCAAACAGCAACGGTAAAAATCCGATGCTTGCGGAGGTGCCTGCAACAGCGGTTCCCGGATCGGCTGCAGCACCCGTGGAAGCCACAACATCCCCGGCATTTTTAAGAGCTTTATAAACATCCAAAAATGCCTGACCTAAAATCGGAATAATAACCATCAAAAATGAAAATTGCGCAACGGAAGATTTTTTAACCTTGCAAAGCAGTCCGGTAGAAATAGTTGCACCTGAACGTGACAGACCCGGAAGAACGGCAACGGCCTGTGCTATTCCAACAACAAAAGCCTGCCAATAATTAATTGCAGAATTATCACAATAATCAATCCCGTTACTCTCTTGCTTTGAAAGAGATGTTTCAGACTCGGCGACAGACAACTTGCCATCCGTTCCAACAGCGGTTTTATCTTGTGAGTCCGCAGCATTTTTTTTCTCATTGCGCGCCGTTATCCTCTCACTGCAATCCAGCAACAAAGCGGTGACAATCAGCATACAGCCTACAAAAAGCAAACCGTTTCCGGTATGAGATGCAATATAATCCGTAGAGAAAATTTTCTCCACCAAGTCATTCAAGGTAAAGCCAACTATCGCGACGGGTATAAGTGAAACCAATATCTTAAAAACATAATCTTTTTCCCCATTCATGCCGCGTGCAAAAAAGCCTTTGATTAATCTTCCAAGAGGTTTGCGGAATACGACAATAGTACTCAGCACTGTAGCAACATGCACCGTCACATCAAACTTAAGATTTGTCTCCCCGCCTATTCCAAAAAGTTCCTGAAAAATAGTCAGATGTCCGCTGCTGCTCACCGGCAGAAATTCCGTGAACCCTTGTACCAGTCCTAATAACAAACCTTGTATCCAATTCATAATTAACTGTTTTCCTTATTAGAACCGCACTTCTTGATGTTTTTTTTCATGATGGCAACAATCACAACCACAATGCCGCCCAATATTAAGATTGGAGAAATCACCATTCTTGTAAAACTAAAAATTGCGGGGGAAAAAACATTGGGGTCTTTGCTGCCGCCGCCAATCATAAAAATATAACCAAGAACCATAATGCCCAATCCTATAAGAATCCACATTACATTCTGTTTTGGAATTGCAAAATTCTGCTCCTGAGCAGAATTAGTTTTTTGTATGTTTTTCTGTTTCATATTCTATGTATATAATTCATTGCCGCTCAATCCCACCAACTTATTAACAACAAAATACGTGCAAATCAAACAGATAACAACGCCAAGCAAAATTACGCCGGCAGAAACTTCTATCATTATCTGCAAATTAATAATTGAAAATATGCTGGAGAATTCCTTTCTAATTAAAAACAACACGCCCACCAAAGCGCAAATTGCAATAATTCCACTTATAAGCCCCTGAAATATAGCCCTGTACATAAACGGTCGCCGGATAAATCCCTTTGTTGCTCCAACTAGCTGCATTGTGTGAATAGAAAATCTTTTTGAGAAAACATTAAGACGCACCGTGTTGTTAATTAACACAACGGAAATAAACATAAGCAGAGCAATAAACACAACCAGTACCAATCCAATCTTCTGCATGTTCTTGTTAATTGTCTCAATAAGAGATTCTTGATAAACCACGTCGTCAACCAGCGGGTCCTCTTTTAACATACGCTTAAGAACTTTTACGCTATCGGGATGAAAATAATTTGGATTCAACTGTATCTCCACGGATATTGGAATTGGGTTAGATTCAAATACATCCAGAAAATCATTTCCAAGCAACTCCTTCATCTCCTTGGTTCCCTGCTCTTTGCTGATAAGCTGCGTAGATTTTACAGCCGGCAGCATTGCAACATTTTTGCAAAAAGATTCCGCCTGCACCTGAGTGGCGTCCTCCGTTAAGATTGTAGAAATCTTTATGTTCTCTTTAAAATAATCAGAAACCTCGCGGGCATTTACAGCCAAAACCGCAAAAATACCCACAATAAACAGCACCAATGAGATGCTTATGACGGATGAAACGTACGACCGCAACAACCGCCCCCCTAATGAATTTTTCTCCTTGCTTCTCATAAATCGCCACCAAAGATATGAAAAAGCTACCTTTAAATCTCAAAATTTTTTACTACCTTTGCCAAGAGGATATTATGTATTATGGGAGAGTCGGTTAAAATATTGTATGTAAGCAGTGAGATTACACCTTACCTGCCCGAAGATACAATTTCTGTAGCCGGCCGCTATATGCCTCAGGCAGCACAGGAAAACGGTATAGAGATAAGAGCTTTCATGCCAAAATACGGGCTCATAAATGAGCGCCGCAATCAATTGCATGAAGTCATCAGGCTTAGCGGAATGAATATAGTTGTTAATGATCTCGACAGACCTTTAATAATAAAAGTTGCCTCTATCCAGCAGGCCCGCATGCAAGTGTATTTTATTGAAAATGAGGATTATTTCAAGAGAAAATTTTTGTATACGGATGAGAAGGGAAAATTTTTTGCAGACAATGACGAGCGCGCAATTTTCTTTGCACGCGGAATGTTGGAGACTGTAAAAAAATTAAGATGGCAGCCATCTATTATTCATTGCGGCGGATGGGTGACTCACCTTGTTCCGCTGTATCTGAAAATGTCTTATAGAACAGACCCGATATTTGCAAATAGCAAAATTGTTCTTTCACTTTACGATGAAATTTCTAAGGAAAAATTCTCCTCCGGTTTTGTGAAAAAGGCGCTGATGCAAGGAGTGACTCCGGCGGATATGGATGTGCTTGGCAATCCTAATGGCATAAATCTTGCTAAATTAGCTGTCAAGTATGCTGACGGAATAATTCTGGGAAGTAATAATGTTAATAAGGAAGTCCTTGACTACGTGGCTAAGCGCAAGTTGCCAACACTTCCTTTTACAGAAATAAGTGCCGGAAACGCCTCGTACACAAATAAGTACATTAAGTTTTACGACAAATTATTAAAAGTATAATGCAATTAAAGGCTTTCTTCCGCTATCTGATTTTGCCGGCCGCGGCATCACTTCTTACATATTCTTGTATATCAGTGGATAAAACCATTGGAGACAATAACGTTCCCAATGACTATATAATGCAAGTTGGTACGGCAACTTTTCATTTACCTCTTAAAACCAAAATGCCCGACAGTCTGCAGGCTCTTAATGCATCATACGGTTATTTTGGAGCAATAAGAACAAAAGAATTTGGGCTTGCAAATTTTACATCCGCAACTAACTTTGCCCCCAGTTCTTCCGGATTAAACTTTGGCACAGGTGCTTACGTTAAGAAATTTTACATCACTATGATTATGAGCGGAAACACCATTACGGATAAAAGCCAAGAAGGAATTACGCAAAATATTCATGTGTACAGAATGAATAAATATGTTGACACTACCGATAAGTACAACAACATGATTAAGAGTTCCGATTATATTCATAATCAAATAAATATAGGCAGTACGGTTTATACGGGCGCTGACTCTCTTACAATCTACCTTAACAATAGTTTTGGAGAGGATATCCTTAAAGCTACTAAACTGCAACTGGATTCTACAACTCATTTTGTCAAAGGGTATAAAGGCTTATATTTTACCTGTGACCCGCCTGCGGCCGGAACCTATGGAGGCAGGCTAAACAAATGGACCGTTACATCCAGCTACATGTATATGCAAATCAATTTCCAACCGACATGGAAAAGCGGGCTGGCCAGAAAAGATACAACAGTCACATTTGCTCTTGGCGTTGACTATGCCCAGAATGAATCTACATACGAGTCAAAAACTCTTGCATCAGACACTCCGCAAGAATACATTGACATTGAGGGAATTGGCGGCATCAAACCATATATAGATCCACTTGTTCTTAAAGACACTCTAGATAATTGGGCCGGAAAAATGGGATATGATAGCAAAAGAATCTTAATAAGCGGTGCGGAGTATGTTTTGCCTTATGAGCTCCCGACAGATGAAAGCAGAGTAACAAGTTACTACCAGCAGTACTTGTACCCTTGTCACAGAGTTGCAGATACCACAGATTACTATTACTATCCTCTAAGCGATGTTTACAGCACAAGTAACAATGTTGGAGCAATTAACAGGTCTCTTTATTACTATGCCGGACAAATGGCAAGTACCGTGCAAAAAATAATGAAAGCAGACAGGAGTGAAGTTGCGGCAGAGCCAAAATATAAAATGTGGATTATGCCAATTGTTGTATCCTCCTCAAGTTCATATTATTCCAGCTCCAGTTCAACCACGTATAATCTTGATGCAACCACTTACAGCATGGGGAGAATCAACGGTCCGGCCAATAAGAATTACCCGTATATCAAAATCGTTTACGCCATCCTGAAAGATAAGTAAAGGATAAATAATTTCCCAACACCTATTTCAAACAAGCTGCAATATTGAATGCCTGCAGTTTGCTCTCGCTTTACCCGTTAACAAGCAATCAAGCTTGCTAAACGGAGTATTTAAGTTTATTCAAATGTGGTTATAGAAAATTATTTATTAAGATGTTATTATTGCTTTAGAGAAGTACGTTGTCATGCCGGTACTATGGGGCGGGGGCTACTTGAATCAAGTATAGTTTAATGGTTCTGGGCAAAAGATGTTAATTGATTAAAACAATATCACAAAAAAAAAAGGCTGCCCTTGCGGGCAACCTTTTTCAATTCAACTACAATATTTAGAACAACAATCTTACGCCAAACAACATTCCCCAAGTACTACCTGTGGTAACATTCTTCTGCCAAATGTTGCTATCCATAAATCTGCTTATGATTGCCTCTGCAGAATCGCTCTCTCCGGCAGCTGAAGCATTCAACTTATAAGTTGGAACCCCGTTAACGGCCTTAACAAATGTCAAAGGACGAATTCTGTCATAAGAAGCAGAACCTATTGTCTTGTAAGCACCCCAATTCTTGTTAAGAAGGTTGCCTACGTTAATAATATCCAAACTCAACTGAAGAGTATATCTTCTGTTGCTACCAAAATTAGTAAAGATATCTTGAAGGATTTTTACATCCCATCTGTTATGCCATGGTCCGACATAACCATATCTTTGAGCATATTTTCCTTTATGGCTCTTCAAATAAGAATTGCCCTCTACCAATTTCCAGAAAGCATCTCTCATTTGATCGTCTGTTACTGTGTAATTAAATTTAACCTTAGCTGGATTGGTATATTGATAAGTAGAAGTAACAAATGTAATGTCATTCTTTGTTGCAGGAATGTACATCAAATCAGATGAATTTCCATCCTGATTCATATCATTAGAGTAACAAAAATCATATCTTCCCTGTGACTCACCATCATAGAATAAAGATACAGTCGTTGCAAAATGCTTCAACCATTCAAATCTGTATGATAAATTACCAACTACTCTGTGAGGAACTGCAAATCCTGAAGGAGCAAGTTCGGGGTCATTCAAATAAGAAACAACTGAGTTAGCGCTCCATGCTGAAGAGGCCGTAGAACCGGGGTTGTTTGTAACGTCCTTAGCAACAGTGTAAGTGTAAGCGATGGAACCGGAAAGCCCTCTGGCTAAGTTTCTGGTCAACTGACCGGTTAAAGAGTTCTGGTATCCTTTGCTTGTATTTGTAAGAACCATTGCAGAACTCAATGAAGAGTTAATTTTATTGCCACTCCAATAAGGTCTATTATCTAAGCCTTTGTAGTATCCTGAAGGATATTCCAAATTGACATTTTTCTGCATAACTGCATTAATATCCTTAGAGAAAATATCCTCAACAGTAAATACCATATTCCAAGGAAGAGCTATGTCCAAAGCCAAGTCACTTCTCCATACCTGAGGCATTTTGAAGTTCTTTTCAACCTCGCAAAGAGCTGAACCTGAAGGAAGTTTACCGGGAGTTGTAGGGAACAATGTAGGGTGAGCAGCTATCATTGCTTTGTAATCTTTGTTGAAAGTAATGTTATTTGCTGCCAATGTAGAAAGTGAAGTAATCATAGTCTCAGGAGACTGAATCATGCCTGAACCACCGGGCTGGTTTGTAAACCATACAAATGGAAGCATTCCGCTGAACAAACCCGTACCGCCTCTTAACTGAAGACTTCTGTC
>JAQWEK010000089.1 GCA_028704975.1 Bacteroidales bacterium
TCAGAATATCCTTTGCACCGGCAATAAATTCTTTTGCTATGGTATTTCCGCCGGAGCCCATTGCAATTCCGGAAACAATTCCCATTGCCAAAAACAGCGCAGAAAGTTCTGTGATATACCACCCGTAGCCGAGTACTCCGACTATCAGGAATATGATCGTAAACGCCAGCACATCAAGAATATAGAACAAATATGATTTGCGCAACGTGAAGTATCCCGACAGTGCGTAAACTATAGTCAAAACAGGAAGGCACATAAACGTGGTTTCTGCCTTGCCGACAGAAATTGTTGTCTTTGGATGCAGACAGGAAAAGATAATCAGCACAACCGTCGTGATGATAAAAATAACCCAAGCCGAGACGGGAGTCTTTTTTGCAAAATCCGTGTTTACACTCTCCGTTCCTCTTTTTCTCCAATAATCATCAAGTTCATACATTGGAGAGATGCGCGGATTTTTCTTTACTTTGCTTGCATAAATAAGTGTAAATGAGATAATAAGAGTGGTTAATATCAGCCATACAAGCATTCTGTACTCAAAGCCTGAAAACATCGGAAGTCCGGAAAGTCCCTGAGCAATCCCAATTGTAAAAGGATTAAAAATCGCCCCTGAAAAACCCACGTGTGCTGCAACATATACCATAAGCAGTCCTGTAATGGAATCATAACCCATTGATATTGCAAGCGGTACAAAGATAATTACAAAAGCGAGCGTTTCCTCGCTCATTCCAAAAACAGCTCCAAATATGCTGAAAATTGTCATAGATAAAATAATGACAATATTGTTCACTCCTATTTTTTGAAGCAGCCTGTGCTTTTCAAAATCTTTGGATTTCTTTAAAAATGAGAGTATTCCAAAATCTATTGCACGGCTGCTGTTCATAATTTGAAAAGCTCCGCCAATTATCAGCACAAAGGCAATGATTCCCGCCTGCTTCTTAAACCCCTCAAGCAGAGAGCCAAAGATCTGCCAGGTTTGAGGCGCCTGCCTTACATGATGATATGAACCGTTAACTATAACGTCTCTCTCCGCACCGTTAACTGTAACTGTTTGATGACCATACTCCCCCGCAGGAACAAACCAAGTAAGTACGCCGCAGAACAAAATCATTGCACCTATTATGACAAAGGTGTGCGGTATTTTTTTTAAACCGGCCATTTACAACTGTTTAATGAATAATCAATTGCAAATTTACAAATTATACGTATCACCGGGATATAGAATTGTCAGCTTAAAACTCTTTGCATGTCCATTTCCCGCAATGGCTTTATACGGTTCAAACAGCATAACATTGCTGTTTCCTATAACCTCAATGGTACTGTTAGGTTTTACGACAACTGCAGACTCCTCATCAATACCAATTCCTCTATACCCCGGGTGGTCAAGCAAAACATTAATCAATCTTACCTGCCTGCGCCTTGTTATAAAATGCTGATCTACAATTATATTATTTAAGAAACCAAAACCTTTTGCAATCTCTACGTCATTATGTCTGATATAGTTGAACTCATGTGAATCTTCCGCTGTATCAGTCACACTCCTGCCTGTCAGCATAATGCGGCTCATTATTGCAGCACCGGCGCTTGTTCCGCTTATAACTCCTCCGTTTTTGTATATCTGTTTTATTCTCTCAAAAAACTTAGTACCGGCAAGGAAATCAACAAGTCTAAGCTGATCTCCGCCGGAGAAAAATATAGCCGTGACGCCGTCCAGCTTTGCCAGATTTTCCGGAGCGTCTATGGCGTCCTTTGAACAAAAAATATAATCCGCATTTTTACAGCCGAGATTCTTAAACTCTTTGCTTTGATTTTGTCCGGTTTCCTCCGCTACCCCGCTTGCAAAAGGGACAACCAAAAGTTTTGCATTATCGCCTCCTCCGTATTTAATTATGGTCTTGAGAATTACGGAGATTCTGTCTCCTCCACCTTCAATTACAAGAGTGCCCTTTGCATTCACCTTTTCCGGCAAATACTGTAGTTGTGAATTCTTTGATTGAGCAAATAAACAAGCCGGCATTACAATAAATAATGCCGCAATAAGTAATATCTTTTTCATTATTTTATTCTAATTATTCTAAATGTGTTGTTAATAATTGGTACGCAATTTTTGCGGCATTTATGAAATCTTCATACAAAATAAATTCATCATTGCCGTGAGGGTTTTGCGCTCCAACCCCCAGATTAATTGTCTTTATTCCCTTTACATTCAATGAATTAGCATCACTGCCCCCCATTGATTTCATTGGCGTTGCCACAAGCCCTACAGATGATGCGGCTTTTAAAAAATGTCTAAACGGCAGGTCCTCATCATGAATTTTATACGGCACAAAATCCCAGAAATATTTTGTCTCCATCCTGCCGCCGTACTTCTCACATACCTGCTTAAAATCTTCTATTATCTTATGAATCATTGCTTCACCTTTTTCAATAGTTCCGCTCCTAACTTCCCCGTGCATAAAGACCTCATCACAAACCACATTGGTTCCAACGCCGCCTTTAATAATTCCGATATTTGCAGTCTCCTTATCTCCAAGGCGTCCAAACGGAAAATGAGTCATTGCCTCAGCCGATATCATAATTGCGTTTATTCCCTTCTCCGGAGATATGCCTGCATGAGAAGCCTTTCCCCTTATGACAAACTCAAAATCTATAAGACCGCAAGTCTCTGATACAAAGCACGCCGGGCTCATAAAAGAATCAAATGTAAATCCATACTTCATTCCCGGAGCCGGCATATACGTAACAGATCCCGCCATAGATGTCTCCTCGCAAACCGTAAAAAGCAAAGTGCAAGGCAATAATGTTTTATTCTCGACAGCTTTCTCTAAAGCAAAAAGAATAGCCGAGAGTCCGCCTCTGTCATCTACTCCAAGAGGGGTAGTCCCGTCCGAAGTGATTCTATCTGAAAGAAACCGATGCTTCAAATTTTTTGTAGACCTGGGAGTATCCATGTGAGCTGCAAGAAAAAACTCCCCGCCGCCCATAACGGGCACTATTACATTTCCGGTGTTTCCCTTTGACAATTTATCTGCATCATCTCTGTAACAATTTAATCCCAGGTTTTTTACAAAGCGTTCAATATAATCGGCAACGGGTGCTTCGCTCCCGGAAACTGCATCAATAGATGTCAGTTCTACAAAAATCTGTTTTAATCTATCATCTAACATTATATATGTATTAACTATCGTCCGAAAACCTTAACGTTCTTTAACTCAATATAGTAGCAATCGGTACAGTTTCCGTGAACAAATCCCACGTATACTGTTTTACCCTTATATGCCGTGATATCAATGGTTTCCGTCTTAAAATCCGCATAAGAAGAATCAAGTGCCGTCCAATCTCTAAGAATTGTCGCATTGCGGCAGTTGTCAAGCGTTATTGGTGATTCAGAAATAATTACACGGTAATTTTCCTCCGGATAATCACTGTCGCCCGCTGCAAGTTCAAATGTCAGGTAAGCGTTATCCGTGGTTTTGCCAACGGCAATTGCGGGTGATACTAAATAATTTTCCGGTTTTACGGCTCCCACACCTCCGGAAATATAAGAGTCTGAAGTTGCAGCTCCGTCATACCAGTTCCAAATATGTCCGTCTCCGTCTTTATCTATAATTGTCCAAGTATCAGGGATTTCAGAAGCAAATGATTCTTTGAAATAATAAATCATATCCGGAGAGAGAATATATTTGAATATTGAATTGGGCTTATTAACTTTTGTGTCTTCTGAATCTTTAAGCACAACATAAAAGTTATTGCCCGCTTTTTTCTTCATGTTAATCTTTATATATCCAAAATATTTATCTTTTGGTATAGTTATGCTTCCCGTCATTGTAGAGGCAGAAAATGTAGAAGTGCCGCTTTCCTCTACCGTATAATCAGTTCCGTAGGTTGCCGTTGAGTACACGGTATCGACAAGTGCCGCACTTTTTCCGCTTGGAACACTCTCAACATATTTATCTTCATCCGTTAAATAATATAGTTGCTTTACAATCTCATAGTTTACGGTCACATTTGAAGTTGAATGTGCAACAAGCTGAATACAAATAGAATCTACGCCTATTTTAGAATTCTCTTTTTGATAAATATTGCTTGTAGTGGACTGGTTGTTTTCAGATGCGCTGAATTCAAAATACTGAGGGCCTTTATATGTCCAATCCTGCTTCTGGCAAGAAGACATTAAAAAAGCAACTGTCGAGATTAAGTATATGCTAATTATTAATTTTTTCATGATAATTAATTTTAAATATTCTTAATAATTCTGCCTATTAATAACCCGGATTGTTAACAAGTGCCTTATTTACATCAAGTTCCGACGTGCTTATTGGTGCCGCAACTCTGTAATCATCATAAGGAACCGTAGCTAGGCCGTTTGGTCTTGTGATATCCATGCCAAGCCTTTTCATGTCAAAAAATCTGTGACCCTCAAAGGCAAGCTCAATTCTCCTTTGCAGAAGAATTTCTGTAAGCAACTGAGAATTAACTGCCGTTGCGTCTCCTATGCCCCTTTTGTTTCTTAAAGCATTTACATCCGCTCTTGCGTTAATATAATCCTCTTTGTGAGCATACGCTTCCGCTCTGTTTAGGTAAATCTCAGAAATTCTTAAAAGAGGGATATCATCAAGTCCGAATGTTCCGCCCCAACTGTTGAATTTAGTTGTCCACCACAAATTTTGTCCGCTGTAATGAACTTTTCTAAGTGCGGCAAATCTTGTATCATTTGTCCGGTCAATCAAATTCATAAAATCTTCCGTTACAGACAATTGAGCATCTCCGGCACCGGTTCCGTCCCCGTACCCGTCAGAGTCTCTGACTCCGTCGTCAACAGTACCGTAAGCAGAATGTAGGGAAGAGGAGGCTAAGTTTTCAGAAGTCGTGTAATGGAGCTGCCAAAGAGACTCTTCTCCCTTTGAGAAAATATCAGTATATGTTCCGCCGTATATGCCTACAGATGAATTCTTTATAACATAAGTTGCGGCATCAATAGTATTTGTCCAATCTCCCATGTACAAATATACCCTTGACAATAAAGCCTTTGCGGAAATAGCAGAAGCTCTGTAAGGGAAATTGCCTCCGTCATTGCCATTTAAATAAGTGAATGAGTTTGTCAAATCCTGTACTATTTGAGCCCATACGGCATCAACAGTAGCTCTTGCTACCGAGGCCTGTTCCGTAATATTACCTGAAGAATTGAAAAATGGTTCGGTGATAAGAGGAACACAAAGATTAAAGTCGGAAACCAAATGGCCCGGCACTCTTGCATAAATCACCGCAAGGTAAAAATAATCATAAGCCCTTAAGAAAAGAGCCTCACCCTCCAAAGCCTTTACATTGTCGGTCTGCTCTAAATTCTTCAAATAATAAATGGCTTCATTCAGAGATTCTATTTGCTTGTATGCGGATTCCCAAATATCAATATTGTAGCGCGGCTGAAAATAATATTGCTCTACATACTTTGTCGCTCCCGGGGAAGGCCAGCAATTATCGCCAAGCACATCAGGCGTGCATATCAGATCTCTGCCTGCAAACAAAGGATCTTGCATCATGTCATAAACCCCTATAATCAGACTTTTACATCCGGCTTCCGTTTTAATCTTATCTTGCGGAAGGGCATGCTTGGTATTTATATCAAGCAGTGAATTACATGAACTTAGCGTCACAAGCGACAAAGCCGTAATAAAAAATATCTTTAATGTTTTCATCTCTTTGTCAATTAAAAGTTAATCTTTACACCTATGCTATAACTCTTGGACTGAGGATATATTCCCCTGTCATTCCCTACGGATTCCGGATCATATCCCTGGTAAGGTGTTGTGGTCCAAAGATTATATGCGTTTAAGAAAAATTGAGCACCGGTTATCCTGAGCTTTTTTACAAGCTTGTCCGGAATGTTATAACTTAACGTAACATTCTTAAGCTTAATAAAATCCGTGGATTCATAAATCAGGCTCATTCCGGTATCTCCGTTATT
>JAQWEK010000090.1 GCA_028704975.1 Bacteroidales bacterium
GGAAGGCACAGTATAGAACGGCTCCGGAGGCATCATGGAAATATGCTGATATAAAAGGTCTTACCTCTAAGACTAAGAAAAAAGTTAGGCAAATCGATGAGCAAAATAATTGTACTCTTGTAGTGGAAAATGACAAGAATAATTCAATCAAGCCGGAATATTATTCCCGGTTTACAATTCAAAAACTTGTAGACGGAGCTTTTAAAACTCTTGATTATGAGTATGATCCAAAGTTTAAAAAATTTCCGGAAACTTTGAATTTGTCTGCAGGGTATTACAGATTGGTGGCCGGCGGCAGAAACAGCAATGGAGCGGTGCAAGTGAGCGAGAAATATTTTGTTCTTAAGCCTAATATTACTAAGACTGTGATTGTTACATTGCCAAAAATTAAAGAGGAAGTGAAATCTATGGGAGTTGCGGACTTACGTTTGATTGGTCTGAAGGATTCTGTGAGCGCAAATAAGCCGACCGCTGTTGCCGTTATAGACGGCAAGGAGCCAAGCAGACATCTCATTGTTGATTATGAAAAATCCAAAGAGGAGTTTGTAAAATCCGGCATTAAAATGATTTTCATAAAGGCTGATAATGAGAGTTCGGTAGGAGATAAAACAATTAAAGGACAGTCTGTCGGGAATACACTGATAGATGCTGCAAACGTAAAATTCCTGGGCAATTATCCGATACTTGTTCTCCTTAAGCCGGACGGTACAATTGTTTATCTGAGCCAGGGTTACAAAATTTCTTCCCAGGAGGAAATTCTAAAGGTTGCAGAACAACTTGCCGCAGAATAGGTGACGGATATAGGGCAAGGCGACGTGCCGCTACTCTTTTATATTTTTAAATCCCTCTCCAAGAATCTCTGAAGACTCTATGACATTGATAAATGCGCGCGGGTCTATTTCTGCAATTTTATAGCGGAGTGTTACCATCTCACGCCTTGTCATTGTTGTATAGATGATATTTCTTTGTTCTCCCTTATACATTCCAATAGCCGGTATTAGTGTTGCGCCCCTTCCCAAATCCTTAATAATGATCTCTTTAATGGGCTCCAGCTTTTCCGATACAATCATCATTGTCTTGACAGATGAACCATCTATTATTAGGTCAATTATTTTGCTTTCTATGAAAATGATTATCCATGAGTACATTGGTAACTTCCAGTCTCCAAATGCAATGACGGTAGATAGGGTAATGACACCGTCAACAATAACTACGGCGGTTCCCATGGAGATATGAAAATACTTGTTTACAATCATTGATATAATGTCCGAGCCTCCTGATGTTGCGCGGGATTTGAATACCATGCCAAGTCCGATGCCGTATATTATGCCTCCAAAGATGGCTGCAAGCAGTTGGTTTTTAAAGAGATTCATATTTGATATGCCCGGTTCAATTAAAGAATCGTAGCCGTGAGTATTGTGCAATATCCACATAAACAGGGGGATAAGGAAAGTGCACAACATGGTCTTTACGCCAAATTTTTTGCCGATAACTAGAATGCCAATAATCAATAGGGGAATGTCCATGCATAGCGCGGTTGTCTCCGTTCTCCATCCCCAAAGGTGGTGGAATACCATTGCAAGTCCGTATGTTCCTCCGGGTGCAAAACCGTATGGTTCAACAAGAAGCACTGCCCCAAGAGCAAACACAAAACATCCGCCTACAAGCAATCCGTAGGTAACAAAAAAATTCTTGGAGAATAATTTCTCCTTTGTAACAAATGACATATCTGTGTGGGTTTTATAAGTTCCGCAAAGATATAAAATTAAAACATCCGGCGCCGGACTGCTGCAATAGGCATGTTTTTTATTTTCCGGTTTGGATTAATTGCAGGGCCCGGTCAAGAATTGCATCGTTTTCTTTTCCTATAAAATTGTCAAATTTACATGCCGGTACTGATTACCTCTACAAAAAAAAGCTCAGCTTTATTTAGCTGAGCTTTTTTGTGGAGGTGAGCGGAGTCGAACCGCTGTCCAATCAAACCATCAGGCGGTTTTCTCCGTGCGCAGTCCGGATTTGATTTTTGTGTGCAAACTGCTTCCGAACAGGCCATCTGCACCTTATCCTTTAATTCTTAGGGAGTTTTAAAGGAGTCCGCTCCGGCATCCCTCTTTAATGATACCCCATATGCGACGGCATAGAGAAAAAAAAGCGCCGCGGGATACTTGTCGCTTCCGTCCTAGACGGATGCGATTAAGGTAATTAAGCTAGGCCTAATTACGCAGCAAGTCTTAAATTATTTTCGCCAGTTAATGGCTGAAAGTTGGATATTTACGAGCTACGCTCCCAACGCTCGGCACGCTTGCTGTCCAATTAATTTAATGTCAAAACCAGAACACCCCCAATTGGCAGTGCAAATATAAAAATAAGATGCCAACTCCCGTTATTTGTTGCATCTAACGTGTATTTGGCATTTTATAATAGCTTTTATTTCAAATTCTTAAAATTGAGCATTATTTATTAAATTTGTTTAATTTTTTAAGGCTGCGGTCTAACCGCAATATGAACAAATTTATCTACTTGATATGAACATTGGAATAGTCGGAACCGGATATGTCGGACTTGTTTCCGGAACTTGTTTTTCAGAAATGGGTATTAACGTAACCTGCATTGATATTGACAAAAAGAAGATTGACGGATTGAATAGCGGAATAGTCCCAATCTATGAACCGGGCTTGGAGGCCCTTGTAAAAAAGAACGTAGCAGACGGCAGATTGCATTTTACAACGTCGCTGCCCGATTGCATTGCGGATCAGGATGCTGTTTTTATTGCTGTCGGCACTCCTCCGGGAGAAGACGGAAGTGCGGATTTGCATTATGTTCTTGATGTGGCGTCTACCTTTGGAAAGTATATTAAAAAATACACACTGCTTATCACAAAGAGTACGGTGCCTGTCGGGACCGCTATAAAAGTCAGAGCGGCAGTTGAGAAAGAGCTTAAAAAGAGAAAGGCTGACATCCCTTTTGATGTTGCGTCCAACCCCGAATTTCTTAAAGAGGGAGCGGCTATTAAAGATTTTATGTCTCCGGATAGGGTTGTGGTAGGTGTTGAATCTCTTAAGGCTCGTAAGATTATGGAGAAGATTTACAGACCTTTCCAGCTCTCTAACTATAGAATTATCTGGATGGATATCATGTCTGCGGAGATGACAAAATATGCTGCAAACTCTATGCTTGCTACAAGAATCAGCTTTATGAATGAGATAGCAAGGCTGTGTGAGATTACGGGCGCCGATGTTGAAAATGTAAGAGCCGGAATGGCTTCAGATACCAGGATAGGGAATAAATTTTTATTCCCCGGCTGCGGCTACGGCGGCTCATGCTTCCCAAAAGATGTTAAGGCCCTGATAAGAACAGGAGCTGAAAATGGCTATAAAATGCGGGTGATTCAAGCCGTTGAAGATGTTAATGCAGAACAAAAAAAGATTGTTTTCCAGAAATTGCAGAAAGCATTCAAAAACAAATTGAATGGGAAAACAATAGCGATGTGGGGCTTGGCATTTAAGCCGGAAACCGACGATATGAGGGAAGCTCCCTCTATAGTGACTGCAAATCTGCTGGTTAAGGCCGGAGCTAAAGTAAAGGTTTATGATCCAATAGCAATGCCTGAGAGTAAGAGGGTTTATCTAAAAGATATTGTCACTTATTGCGATAATATGTTTGATGCGGTTAAGGATGCTGATGCTCTGGCTCTTGTAACTGAATGGAAAGAGTTCAGACTGCCAAATCTGGACAAAGTTAAAAAGTTGATGAGAGGTAAAATTGTAGTTGACGGAAGGGATATTTTTGTTCCGGATGAGATGCGTGCCGCAGGATTTGATTATTATGCAATTGGAAGAAAATAAATAGTTTAATTAAAATATAACCAGATTTTTATGAAGAAATTTTTAACTCTCTTTGCATGCGTAACAATTGTGTTTTCCATTGTATCATGCAGTAAATCAGAGAAAAAGTATTTGACCGTTTCCCCGGGAAATGTAACGGTTTCCTCCGCTGAAACGGATGTTTCCATATCCGTAAGTTCAAATACCAGCTATACTTCTTCTATTGTAGAGGGTGCTGCATGGATTACAAAGATGACCTCATCTTCTTCAACTACAGAAGTATACCATATTTCTGCAGGAATTACTGACGGCGGCAGAACCGGTAAAATCGTGTTTGTCGGCGGCGGTATTTCGGACACGGTAAAGATAACTCAATCACAAAAAGATCTGGTTGAATTGTCAACAGGTGCAACAACGTTGGATTATAAGGGCGGCACTTACATTGTGGTGCTGAGATCCAACCTGTCGGGATATGATTTGAGTATATTAAATACTCCGAGCTGGCTTAGATTCTCCTCAACAAAATCAGTGTCAACTACAAGACTGGATTTGATTATTGATGAGAACCTTTCAGGTGCAGACAGAGATGCGTCTATTGTTTGCAAGGATAAGAACTCTGCATTGTCTGATACGCTTAGCCTTCAGCAGCAAACTGTTCCGTTCTTAAAACTTTCAACAGCAGGTATTTATGACGGAGAGACTGCAAAAATACAGTATACGCAGTATTCAGACCAATACTCAATGATGACATCCGCAACAAATTATGCGTTCAGGTTACAGAATGTGTTTAGCGATTCATTCTGTAGTTTTGAAGGTATTCCTTTGGATTTGTCCAATACAACTTCATTTACTTTGACCGTTGCTCAAAATTATGTAACAGGAACATTGGCAGGTACATACACCGTGCAAATTTTAAAGTCTGAGAACGGCAATGTCTGGCTGTATAATTCAGATTCCGGTTTAGGTTTCATTATTAAAAAATAACAGGCTATGAGAAAGAAAATTTTATTTTTATGCATATTAACATCATTGATGGTTTGCTGTTTTCCTGCAACTTCCAATGCGGTACCGGCCTATCCGTTTCCTATTACGGTTAAACAGCCGGACGGAACTACAATTACCGTACGCCTTCACGGAGATGAATTCTTGCACTGGACTACCTGCGGAAATAATCTGGTAACCAGGGCTTCCGACGGCTATTATTATTATGCAACATTTAATGCTGCCGGAATTTCCGTTAAGGGTGCTAAAAAGGTTAGCGGTGCAGTATCATCAAGTTCTGACGGCAGCAACATTATTCCGCCTGCATCTGCGGTACAGAATGCCATGAATATGAGAAGGCAGATATATACAAAGAACTTGGAAATGAATAAGATGACAATCTCTACAAAGTCAGGTCTGCCATCATATACAACATCATCCGCTTCTTCTATAACGCAGGGCACTAAAAAGTTTTTGGTTCTTTTAATTCAATTCACCGATCTGCAATTTGTGGAATCAGATCCTCTTACGGCTTTTGATAATCTTATGAATCAGACCGGGTATTCTGTTAACGGCGCTACGGGTTCTGTAAAGCAATATTATACAGATAATTCTTCTTCTGCATTCAATCCTGTTTTCACCGTTGTCGGCCCTCTTACGCTCAGTCATGGTTACGCATATTACGGAGAATCCTCAGGCAGCTCTAATGATCTTCGTCCTCAGCAAATGGTTGCGGAGGCTTGTCAGCTTGCTGATGCTGCGGGTGTTAATTTTGCCGATTATGATAATGACGGAGATGGAGAAGTTGATAATGTTTATTGTTATTACGCCGGACCCAGTGAGGCTGAAGGAGCTTCTTCAGACCATATCTGGCCACATGCATGGCACCTTAATTCTTATGCCCTACAATTAGACGGTGTTTATGTAAATAGGTACGCCTGCAGCAATGAAATTAAAGGAATCTCCGGCAGTACGATGACGGGGATTGGAACATTCTGCCATGAGTTTGGTCATGTGCTTGGCTTGCCGGATTTCTATGATACCAATTATGCTACAGACGGTTATGCTACGGCACTGGGACTTTCTTATTTTT
>JAQWEK010000091.1 GCA_028704975.1 Bacteroidales bacterium
TAATACTTTTTGTTGTAATATTCTTGCCGCACTGGGTTGGAGAAAAACAATACAAATCAATAGAGAGCGGCTGGATGGGAAGATGGACAAATTTGAAAATGGAGGAGAAAAATTGGATTGTCTGGGGTGTAGTAATCGCGACGGTTATACTGTTCTTCTTCTCCCAAAGAGTAAAATTTAACGGGGACTTTAATAAAATAAATTATATAACATCCCGCCAGCGCGCTGATATGGAGGAATTTAACGCCCATACCTCCGCTGCCGGAAATGTTGCCGTTTATGCCGTTGCTCAAGGCAACACAATGGATCAGGCGCTGACACAGTATGAATCTCTGAGGTCTTTTGCTAATAAAACCGTCGGGAGCAAAGTATCATTGCAAAGCAAGGGACTTGAAAACTTTTTGCCTTCCAGAAAGACTCAGGGAGAGAGGATTGCAATGTGGAATGCGTGGGTAGATAAACACAGATCCGGTCTTAACAACTCTTTGGAGAGCAATGCATCTTCTGCAGGATTTAGCAAAGATGCTTTTGCGCCGTTCAGAAGAATTACGAATAAGGAATTTCTGGTTCATGATGCCGATTATTTTAAACCTTTGACTTCTACATTGTTGAGCGGCTATATTCTAAAGGATACAACCGGCAAGGCATTGATATTGACAATACTCTATACTCCGGAAAAAAATCTGCCAAAAATCTACAAGATGTTTGATGCGGATAAAAATATATCTAATCTTAAGAAGATTGCACAGTCAGAGTCTGTTTCCGGCAAGCATCATCATGAGAGCGTTAATGAGCCATTCTTGTTTGATTCATTTTCAATGACGGATGAGATGATTGATGTTTTGCAGGGAGATTTTAACTGGGTTCTGTTCCTTTGCAGTTTCTTGGTATTCGGCTTCTTATGGTGGGCGTTTGGCAGAGTAGAGACTGCATTGATTGCCTTTCTTCCAATGGTGGTAAGCTGGATATGGATTACAGGATTGATGGGATTATTCGGCACAAACTTTAACATTGTGAATATAATTCTGGCCACGTTTATTTTTGGAATGGGTGATGATTATACAATCTTTATTGTCGACGGCTGTGCGTATGAATATGCATATAATAAGAAATTGCTGGCATCTTACAAGACAAGCGTAACTCTCTCTGCCATAACAATGTTGATAGGTATTGGCTCTCTTGTTTTTGCAGTTCATCCCGCAATGCGTTCCCTTGGAGAAGTTGCAATAATCGGAATGATATGCGTTGTTGCAATGGCATTTGTTCTTCCTCCTCTTTTGTTCCGCTGGATTACAACCTGTAAATATAAAGGTACCGGCAGTTTGAGATTTACACCTGTTAAACTTATTGATATGCTGGTCTCTGCGTATTGCGCAATTGTGTTTTTTTGTGTCAGTTTATGGCTGAATGTAAAGTGTATGTTTATATCGGAAAGAGATACTTCCAAATTGCATAAGAGCCTTCAGAACACTGCAAAATTTATTGTAAGACATATGCCTCGTGTTGAACATGTGCTTATTAATGAGAGCAATGAGACATTTGAAAAACCTTCCGTTATTATTTGCAATCATCAAAGTCATTTGGATTTGATGTATTTGCTTCAGCTCTCTCCCAAAATTATTGTGCTGACAAATCATTGGGTATGGCACTCTCCGTTCTATGGAAAAATTATTCGCAAAGCGCAGTTTATTTCTGTAGAGGATGGTTTTGAAAATTGTGTCGGACCGCTGAAACAGCTTATGAATGAGGGTTATTCAATTGTGATTTTTCCGGAGGGGACACGCAGTGCAGATTGCAGTATCCTGCCTTTCCATAACGGCGCCTTCTATCTTGCGGAAAAATTAAATCTGGATATTGTGCCCGTTATTTTCCATGGAATAGGACATGTTCTGCCAAAGAGAGAAATGATATTCAGAAAAGGTTCTGTTGTTACAAAGATTCTTCCAAGAGTCTCTTCTGAAGATTTGAAGAGCGGAATTAAATATGGAGAGAAACCTTTAAGAACTGCCCAGATCTTCAGGCAGATGTACATAAAAGAATACGCCTCTCTTGTAAAAGAAAGAGAGAATTTTGCATACTTGTATGACCGCATAAGAGGATTCTATATGTATAAAGGCTCCGATATTCTAAAGGCCGCCGATGAAGAACTTGCGGTTCTAAAGAATTATCCCGGACATGCATGGAATGCTGCCAATGACGGTTCATTTGACGCAAAGGTTCTGGCCATTCCGCATAACGGAACGGTATGCTATAAAGATTGCAGGATGGGTGTTGAGCCTTTGGCTGTTGCATTAATGAGAGATGATGTAAAAGTTATGATATCTGCCGATAATGATGAAGATGAAGATTTGCTGAGGGTTATTTCTGAGAATTGCGGAGGTAATCTTCTTTTGGGGAAAGCCTCTAAAGAACCTGTGCCCGAAGAGATTAAAGAGACGGATGACATGCCGGAAGAACCTATGTTATTTTAGAGATGAAAAGAATTTGTTTGATTGCGTTTACGGCTTTATTTTTTTTATTCCCGACAGTTTCATCTTTTGCAAGCAAAAGTTCTCTCACTCCGGCGGATGATTCTTTATTAGAACAAAGAGGGGTGAGATTGTGGCCTGCTTCAAAACCGGGTGATAACGCCCGCAGAGTTAAAGTGTTTGTTTATATTCCAAAGAGTGCGGAAAATATTGCATACAACAAGCAGAATCCGGAAAAAATATCTTTAAAGTGCCCGGCAATAATTATTTTCCCCGGAGGAAGTTATTGCTATCTGGGGATAAATGTGGAGGGGCATGACATTGCAAAATTTATGAGAAGCAATGGTGTTGCTGCTTTTGTATTGCGTTACCGAACAGGCATGTATGGTAATCACTATCCGAATGCGTATGAAGATTATAAGTTTACTGTTGATTACATTAAGGCAGGTGTTCGCAGTGGCAAATGGAATATTGATACGACAAAAATTGGGGTTATAGGTTTTTCTGCGGGGGGACATTTGGCGGGATGTGCGGCGCTTGAAAATAATCCTCTTTATCGTCCCGCATTTGCAGGGATGATATATCCCGTGGTTAGCATGAATAAGCCTTGGTCACATAAGAAATCCAGAAGAAACTTTTTGCATGGCTCCGGCTATTTGTGCAATTGGATCACAAAACGCGACAAAAAAATGATGGACATGTATTCTCTTGAGGATCATGTATATCCGGGTATGGCTCCCGTTTTTATTATGCAGTGCAAAGATGATAAGACCGTGAATGTACAAAATAGTGCTACCTTTATAGAGAAGTTGAAACAGGCAAACGTGCCCGGTTGTGAGTGGCATGTTTTTGAGACGGGTGGTCATGGTTTTGGCCTTAATCCTGGCGCCGGTTCCGATGCAGCGGAATGGAGCAAAATGTTTATTAAATGGTTGGAAAAATTATGGCGGAGATAATTAAGAGTTGTCCTGTGGATTCATCCACTAAGTTTGATGATTTGCGTCCATATAGAGATGCGGAAATTAATGCTGCAATGAGGCGCATTGCCGCGGATAAAAAAATCTGCGAAATCATGCACTATGTATTTGGAAAAGAGGGCGGTGTAAAAAAAATGGCTGATTTGCATAATTTTAAATCAGTCAGAGATTTCCAGGAGAATGTGATGAATGCGGCAATAAACAATATTACCAAGAGGACTACAGACGGTTTTACATGTGAGGGGCTGGAGAAATTGGACAAAAACAAAGGGTACCTTTTCATCTCTAATCACAGAGACATTTTATTGGATGCCGCGCTTTTACAGGTAGCTTTGTACTCCAATGGATTTGATACCTCTGAAATTACTTTTGGGAACAATCTTATGCAGCCCGGTTTGGTTACCGATATTGGAAAATCTAACAAGATGTTCAAGGTAATCCGCAGCGGCAATGCAAAAGATTTTTATAGATGCTCCATGCGTCTTTCTGATTACATCAGGTATACGCTTACCCAAAGATGTCAGTCTGTGTGGATTGCCCAGCGCAATGGCCGCACAAAAAACGGAGATGACAAAACAAGTCAGACCATCCTTAAAATGTTTTCACTGTCGGGAGGGAAAATATTAAGCAAAAATATGGAAGAGCTGAATATTGCTCCGATGTCTATTTCATATCAGTGGGAGACTTGTGACAAGATGAAGGTAAGGGAACTGTTCTTATCTCAGAACCACCCGTACATCAAGGAGCCGGGTGAGGATATGAGAAGCATTTTGACCGGCATTATGCAGCCAAAAGGGAAGGTACATATTCAAATTTGCAAGCCGATTGCTCCGGAAGAGTTGGAGCTGCTTGACAATTATGACAGAAATGATGCGCTTGCCTTGCTTGCGCATATTATAGACAGAAGAATATATGATGGTTATAAGTTGTGGAATACCAACTATATAGCTTATGACATGCTTTATAATACTTTTAAGTTTACCGATAGATATACTCAGGAAGAGTACAGAAATTTTTCTGAAAGGATGCATAAAACACTTGAGCAGTGGCCGGATGAGTTGCTGCCTCTGATGGATTTGTATCTTCAGATTTACAGCAACCCGGTTGTTAACAAACTCTCCCTTGAGTAGATAGGATGAGAAATGTAGAGATGATGAGAAATGCGCCGATTTATTAAAAATATTATTGCAATATTTTTGGTTGCAGTTTGGCTTTTGCCGTCAGGTATTAAGCTGGCTGATAGCGTATTTCATGAGCATGATGATTTTATCTGCAATGCCGGAGCAAATGAGAGACATTTTCACATTTTACATGATAATTGTCTGATTCCTTTTATTGCTCAATCTGTTTGTGTTTATAATCGCTATGAACCGCAGATAATTACAAGACTTTTTTCTGAGCGTATAGTTTCACCTGTCTGTCAGGGATACGATATTGGTACATTCTTATTTTTTTCTTTAAGGGCCCCGCCGGTTTTGAGTCTATAATATTTTGCGGAATCTCCGCTTAGTTCATTGTACGTTCCCAAAAGGGACGTACCGTTTATTATAAACTTAATTAAAAAATAATGAAATTAAATATTTTAAGAAGCTCGTTGCTTCTTGTGGCATTATTGTCTTCTGCCTTGGTATGCCGTGCGGAAGAACCGGATTGTCATTCTATCGGTTCAAAAGAAGTTTTAATCAAAGACGGTGATGTGCATTTAATGGGTCATGTCAAAAATAAGATCACAAATGAATATCTGCCGGGTATTAGCATCTCTGTTAAAGGAACTGAAATTGGAACTTATACAGATGCAACAGGGCATTTTATGCTTAAGGGGCTTAAACATGAAAAATATACTGTAATCGCCTATGGAATAGGCTTTAAGAAACAAGAAAGGGAAATAGATGTGACGAACGTAGAGAGTGCGGATGTGGATTTTTCTCTGGACGAGGATGAGGTGCTGCTGGAAAGCATAGTCGTATCTGCAAATAAAAATGTAACAAATCGCAGAGAGGCACCTTCAATCGTAAATGTAATTTCCCCAAAACTTTTTGAGAGGACAGGTGCCGTATGTTTATCCCAGGCACTTAATTTTCAGCCGGGTCTGCGCGTAGAAACAGACTGCCAGAATTGCGGATATCAGCAGGTAAGAATTAATGGGCTGGAAGGTCCATATACGCAGGTTCTTATAGACGGCAGGGCAATATTCAATTCTCTGCAGAGTGTGTACGGTATAGAACAGATACCGGCAAATATGATTGAAAGAGTTGAAGTTATACGCGGCGGTGGCTCTGCCCTTTATGGCTCAAGTGCAATCGGAGGGATTGTAAATATTATAACCAGAACTCCCGATGTAAATTCTGCCGCTGTTGACAATAGCACATCTTTTATCGGGTGTAAGACGCAGGATATCTCAACGTCATTTAATGCATCGGTCGTTTCCGATG
>JAQWEK010000092.1 GCA_028704975.1 Bacteroidales bacterium
CCTCATTTCCTTTCTCACACTTACTTTCATTACCTTTATTACCCTCATTTCCTTTCTCACACTTACTTTCATTACCTTTATTACCCTCATTTCCTTTCTCACACTTACTTTCATTACCTTTATCATCCTCATTACTTTTGTTGCACTCACCAAGATATACAATTATGAAGGAACCGTCTGGAGCTTCAATGCGATATGCAACTTCTTTAAGGCCAAGAGCCTTATCATATAATTCAATGTTTCGTTCTAAATTTGAGGTGTCTATGTTCATTTGATCACAGTGTGTAGTATTTTTTGTGATTTGTGAGTGTTCCATTGCGTGATAATTTTTAGCGCGATTTAATAAAAATAACTGAAAGGAAAACGATATGATATGTATTAGAGGAGGCTATCAAGGATCATATGAGGTGTACCCTTAGGGGATGCTGATATTCTGTGTGTTACATAAGATATCGCTTTTTTTAAAGCGATGTTTTGCAAATGCCTGATACGCAGTATCACCCCAGAGTACCCCAGATCAGATAGTTACGTTCCGTTGACGTTGCAGCGCGTGCGCCTGCATCCTTGGGAAAACGTTGCTTTGTTAAGTTTTTCCAAGGATGAAAAAAGAAACCATGAAGGAATTCCGGCTGTCCTAGAATCTTAAATCTGAAAACTTTTTGCGGCCGGAGAAAAATTTGCGGATTATGCTGTGAGGATATACCCCGTTTACGCAATAGATTGAACGGAAAGATTTTCCCGTGGGACCACGGAGCCCGTCTAAGCGAGGAGAAGGTTTAATTGTGTTTTTTATCTTCCCGTACTCTTTGTGCGCATTCCATACTGCGCGGCAATAGGAAAACTTCCCCTGAAAGATGTATGCAACTGCAGAAAGTCCGTCCAGGAATTTACGGATGAATAATCTGGAGCCGCGTATGCTGAATAATTTAAAAGTGCGCCCAAATAATTTTATCCCGCCTCTCGGCTGTGGTAAATTTTTCCGCAACATCAACAAATTGTTGCGATAGTTTAGATAGAGTTTGCGCGGCGAATTGTTAGGCAGGGTGCCGCCTCCCAAATGATACACATAGCTTTCCGGTACAGCCCAAATCTGGCTTCCCATCAGTGCCGCTCTCCAGCAAAAATCTATTTCTTCCATGTGTGCAAAAAAGCTCTCGTCCAAACCTCCCAACCTATGATAAAGTGTGCTGCGTACCATCATGCAAGCCCCTGATGCCCAGAATATTTTGCGCGGGTCATCATACTGTCCGTTATCTTCTTCTAAGCTTGAAAGAATTCGCCCGCGGCAGAACGGGAATCCCCATTTGTCAATGAAACCTCCCGCAGCCCCTGCATACTCAAAGATTTCTTTTGCTTCCGCGGAGTTATGCTTTTCAGCAATTTCCAGGTGCCTTGTGAGGGATAGCATTTTTGGCTGGCACACTCCCGCCTCTTTATGGGCTTCCATAAAATTAAACAACGGATTCAGCCAACCGTCGGGAGTTAAAATATCTGAATTTAGAAGAACGTAGTAATCTGCGTAAATTTGTTTGAAAGCCCTGTTGTAGCCTCCCGGAAATCCCCAGTTTTTTCCAAGGGAAATATATCCAACTCCGCCAATGGTTCTGACAAATTCTTCAGAGCCATCCGTTGAACCGTTGTCTGCGACAATCACAGAAACGACATATCCTTTTGATTCTTTTACGCTTAATAAAAGTGGCGGCAAGTACTTTTGTAAGAAGGACTTGCCGTTCCAATTTAATATTACTACGGCAACTTTTTTCATTTATGCCGCCTTTGTTACTTTGCGTCTCCTGTGGTTCTTTCCAGCCACTTGACCATTCCAAACATTACACTCATAGAAAGCAAGCAAAGTATTAGGAATACACCCCAGCAGTAGCCAAGTCCAAGATGGTTGTACATTCTTGGTCCAATCCACAAGAACAAGTTACCAACCGCGGTTGCACCCAGCCAAAGTCCTTGGCAAATACCCTGAAGATTTTTAGGGGCAACTTTGGAAACAAAGCTTAGTCCAAGAGGCGATATGAATAATTCCGCTACGGTTAAGAAGAAATATGTAACAATCAAAACCCAGGGACCGGCCTTCATTGATTCTTGCGCTGCAACTCCCATGTCTCTGAAAACTGTTGCTGACGGATAGCCGTGACTGAAAGAAATAATGGACAGGAATAGATATGCCATGCCGGCTATGCCCATTCCTATTGCAATTTTTCTTGGGGTGGATATGCTCCTGTTTTTCTTTGCCAAGTGCCCAAATAACAACATGATAAGCGGTGTAAGGGCAATTACAAAAAATGGATTTACGGCCTGCCAGATTTCCGGAGCAATGGTACTGGTATTAACAAAGTCTCTTGCAAACAGAGACAGAGATGCTCCGTTCTGATGGAATGAGAACCAGAAGAAAATTACAATTCCAAGAACTGCAAACAAAGCATACATTCTTTGTTTGATTTCTTTTGCCATTGCTGCTTTCTCCTCTGCTGTATATGTTGTAGTAACCTTAGTCTCTTTTTTAGCAGGATTAGGAAATGTTTTCTTTGTGGCAATAAATATTATCAGTGAAATCATCATTGCAACAACGGAGGCAATAAAAGAGTAGTGGACACCGGTGTTGAATACATCTAGATAATGTGTACAAAATGCTGAAATATTGTCAGTTGCAGCACCTCCCACATTTACCGTGTTTATCAACTGATGAAGATTATCCAGCTTTTCTCCCGCCATTTGAGAACCTTCGTTTATGTACTGGTGGCAAAGCGCAGGGAGCTGGGAATTATAAACAAGTCCGTTGACTTTCAGCCACCAACTTCTTAGAAGCGGAGCAATGAAAGGAGCTACAAGCCCGCCAATGTTAATGAATACATAGAAAATTTGGAATCCGGGATCTCTCTGAGCTTTTGCTTTTTTCAAAGCTTCAGGACCTTTTTTTGCAGCCTCCTCTTCAAAGTTGTCATACATCTGACCTACGATTGCCTGCAAATTTCCCTTGAAAAGTCCGTTGCCAAAGGCAATCAAAAATAGGGCAAAGCATGTGCCGGTCAGAAGAATTGCGGTATTGGTTGGAGTCGCCATAATCGGCACAGAAAGAAGAACATATCCGGATGCCATTATAACGAGACCGGTCATAATAGTTCCCTTGTAATTTTGTTTACGGTCTGCAATAAGACCTCCGACAAGAGACATAACGTAAATACCGGCGTAAAAAATTGAATAGATGAGTCCGCCGTTCTCATCGCTCAATCCGAATTTTGAACATAAGAACAGTGTTAGCACTGCGTTCATGATATAATAGCCGAAGCGTTCTCCCATGTTGCTTAGCGCAGCTGCTAAAAGGCCCTTTGGATGATTTTTAAACATATATTATCGTTTTTAGTTTTTGCTACACAAAGATATTAAAATATCGGAAGAGCCATTAATCATTTACAAAATAATGTGTTATATTTGTTGCAATAAGGTTCTTAAAAGTTGACATGGCAAAGTTTCTTGCAGAAATAAGATACATTCTATTATATCTGATATCTCTTCTTCCACTAAGAGTTCACTATTTTTTCTCGGACATTGTATCTTTTATTTTGGAGCACATCGTGCGTTATAGGTTCAATACCATTACCGTAAACCTTGCTCGCAGTTTTCCTGAACTCAAGTACAAAGAAATTCGCGAGATTGTTCATAGATATTATCGTTTTATGAGCGATGTCCTTTTTGAAAATATCTGGAATTTAGCTCATTCAGATGCAGCGGTTTGCAAAGTTTCCGCGGCGGAAAATCCCGAGCTTGTAGATTCGCTTTTAGCAAAGAAGAACAAAGTTTTAATTGTGATGGGGCATCTTGGAAACTGGGAACTTGTCAGCGGGATGTGCGGCCTTAATTCTCATAGAACTCCCGACAGTTTTTCCTCTTATCCAATGTATATGGTTTACAAAAGAGCAAAGAGTAAAATTTCAGATATTGTTTTTCGTAAAATCAGAATGCATGAATATGATAAGTTTCAGTCAAAAGGAGAGGTGCTAGAATCACATCAGGTGATAAGAAGAATTTTAGGAGACAGAGAAGAAAAAGCCACCTTCATAATGATAGCAGATCAGAACGCGCTTGGAGATAATAATCTGGTTGTTAATTTTTTGAACCAACCAACCGAGATGCTGCGAGGCCCTGAATTTGTGGCTGTTAAAACAGGAATGGCTGTTGTATATTTGGGCATGAACAGAGTTTCACGCGGGAAATATTCTATAAGATTTACAACTATTACGCCGGACGGTTCAAAAGAAAAATCCGGTTTCATTACCAAAAAATATGCGGAGCTTTTGGAGAGAGATATTCGTAATAATAAAGTCATTTGGCTGTGGAGTCATCGGCGCTGGAAAAAAACTGTTGCCGCCGGTTTGTAAAAAATCAAGTCATGTTTTTTATCCGACGTATAATTTTTGCGCGGCAAGTAAATTAAATCTGAAATAGTTATACAACTTGAAAAAATAATTATTATAATTGTATTGTAATTAATCAGTCACAATTTTGAAGATAGAAATTGTAGATAAGAAGTTGCGGAATATAAAAAAACTGGTTTTGCTTTTTGCAGCCTTTTCATCTTTTACAACCGCGCAAGCACAAGTCCTAAGGGACGGAGATCCTGTACCGCAGGGTGCGGTAATTTACTCTCTTCCAGAAACATCCATCAATATTTCAGTTACGGCGTCTCACATTTCTTTTGCAGCCGGACCATTTGCATCTTACTCAAAAAAATATTTGGGGATTGATGCGAATAAAAATAATTCTGAAAATTTTTCAATTATAAAAGCGGAACTTTCTCCAAGCGTTGAGGCTGACCCTTCCGCAAGTGTTGCGGTAAATATCGGCAATTCTAAAACTGCCGGAGCAAATTTTTTAACATTTTGTTCGCAGGGTTTGATAGTTGCTCCAGGATATTTTTCATCCGGTTCCATGCCTTTCACTTTTCCTTCAGAAATTTCTTCTTCATGGTCAGACAACATACAGGCAGTTTCCAATTTGCAGAGAGATACTGCAAAACTGTATAAGAGCGTGAAGAATGCAAATGGAGAAATTGTAAAGGTGGCAGTGCCTCAGACTCAGATAGTTGAGAAGACGGCAGAACAAAAGGCGGCTGAAACGGCGGAGCTGATATTCAAGCTAAGGCAGAAGAGAGTAGATATCCTTACAGGAGAGACGGACGCAAATTACAGCGGCGCTGCTCTTGGCGATGCCCTAAAAGAGATAGACAAATTGGAGAAGAATTACACGTCTTTGTTTACCGGCTGTGAGGTCGAAAATATTCAGAGAGCAAGTTTTGATGTTGTGCCAAAAGCAAAGAATGCAAAACAAACTTACGTTGCATTTAGAATATCAGATGCGCAGGGTCTTCTTCCGGCTGATAATATGAGCGGCCGTCCTGTTTATTTGGAACTTTCCGTTTTGGATCAGAAGATAGAGGCAGAAGATTTGAATGAAGCCGCTGCTGCATCAAAGGGTAAAGTTGCCTATAGAACTCCGGTTATTGTTATGGCAAAACTAATTGACGGACAGAAAGTTCTGGCACAGCGTAGAATTCCGGTTTACCAGTTTGGAAAGATTTTGTACTTCCCTCTGGAAGTTGCGACAGGAAAATAATCTGTCGGGAAAAAGAAAATTATAATCAAAAAATAAAGACTTATTTATTATGAAAACAATATTAGACTTAGAGCCAAAAGAAGTTTGGTCTATATTTCATGAACTAAACCAAGTACCCCGCCCTTCTAAAAAAGAGAGCAAGGCTGTTGAGTTTGCATATAATTATGGAAAGAAACTTGGACTGGAAACATTCAAGGACAAAATCGGAAATGTTATCATCCGCAAGCCGGCAACAAAGGGTATGGAAA
>JAQWEK010000093.1 GCA_028704975.1 Bacteroidales bacterium
CTTATGTTCAGACGGAATTTAATTATTTTACCTCTGAGCTTAAGGTTGTTAGAGAGATTAAATATTCAGAGGGCAACCGCTCAAAGGTTAGATGCTATGGTGCCGATGATGTAAGAGAGGGTGTTGCAATTATGTGGAAAGAGGGTGTAGATGTTTCTATTACAGGAAATTCCACAAATCCTACAAGATTCCAGCATCCTGTTGCAGGAACATATAAGAAAGAGTGCATAGAGAAGGGAAAGAAATATTTTTCAGTGGCCAGCGGCGGCGGCACAGGCAGAACATTGCATCCCGATAACATGGCTGCAGGTCCCGCAAGTTACGGAATGACAGATACTATGGGCCGCATGCACAGCGATGCTCAATTCGCGGGTTCTTCATCAGTTCCTGCTCACGTAGAGATGATGGGATTTCTAGGAATGGGCAATAACCCGATGGTTGGCGCCACGGTGGCAGTAGCCGTAGATGTTTCAACAGCTTTAAATAAGTAGCCGTAATGCTTCAGTTTTAAGAGCAGAAGCAACAATTTGTTAATATTTGCTCCCGACAGGTTAATTTTCTGTCGGGAGTTTTTTTGTGTTTGCAACTGTTTAGTATCTTCACACTTCAAACTGTAACCATTAAAGTCTAAATACTATGTGCGGATTTGTAGGAGTCTTTGATATAGACCAAGTTAAAGAGAGTAATAAATTGAGAGAGCAGACACTTAAAATGTCAAAAAAAATTAGGCATCGTGGCCCTGACTGGTCCGGAATTTATTGCGGCAAAAGATGTATTCTTTCTCATGAAAGATTGTCAATCATTGACCCTCAGAGCGGGAAACAGCCGCTGCTCACAAAGGACGGAAAGGTTGCTCTTGCCGTAAATGGAGAAATATATAACCATCAGGAAATCAGGAGAAAATTTGAGGGGAAATATGAGTTTCTCACAAACTCAGATTGTGAGGTCATTCTTGCTTTGTACAGAGAGAAGGGGGTGGATTTTTTGAATGACCTTAGCGGAATCTTTGCTTTTGCTCTTTATGATTCTGAAAAAGATTTATATCTGATTGCAAGAGATTCCATTGGTGTCATCCCTTTATATGCAGGTTATGATAATTCGGGGCAATTTTACGTTGCTTCCGAGCTAAAGGCGCTTGAGGGTGTGTGCTCATCAATCGAACCTTTTCTGCCCGGATATTATTATTGCAGCAGAGATAAAAAGATGACCAAATGGTATAACAGAGAGTGGGTGAATTATGATGTTTTAAAGGATAAAACTATTGATGCAGAGGCTGTTGCAAAAGAATTAAGGGTGGCATTGGAGGCTGCCGTTAAAAGACAGCTGATGTCCGATGTTCCATATGGTGTTTTACTGTCGGGAGGTTTAGACAGTTCTATAATTTCTGCAATTGCAAAGAAATTTTCTGCAAGGAGGGTTGAGAGCGGAGATACGCAGGAAGCCTGGTGGCCGCAACTTCACTCCTTTGCAATCGGATTGAAGGGAGCACCGGATCTAGCTGCTGCCAAGAGGGTTGCAGACTATATAGGAACCGTTCACCATGAAATTAATTATACGATTCAAGAGGGGCTGGACGCTCTAAGAGATGTTATTTACCATGTGGAGACTTATGATGTTACAACAATAAGAGCTTCAACGCCAATGTATTTGCTGGCAAGGGTTATTAAGTCTATGGGCATAAAAATGGTGCTTAGCGGAGAAGGTTCCGATGAAATTTTTGGCGGCTATCTTTACTTTCATAAAGCTCCGGGTCCAAAAGAATTCCATGAAGAGTGCATAAGAAAACTTTCCCGTTTGCATCTTTATGATTGTTTGCGCGCAAATAAATCTTTGTGTGCATGGGGCGTTGAAGGACGTGTCCCATTTTTGGATAAGGAATTTATGGATGTTGCAATGAGTATTAATCCTCGCCTGAAAATGGTTGTTAATGAGAAGAATGGGAATGCACAGTATATTAAAGATATAGACAATGTAAAGAATCCCGGGATGGAGAAATGGATTTTGAGAAAAGCATTTGAAGACATGTTGCCTGATGAGATTGCCTGGAGACAAAAGGAACAATTTTCTGACGGGGTCGGTTATAATTGGATAGATACTTTAAAAGATGTTACTTCAAAAGCGGTAACTGATGCTGAGATGACCAGGGCCGCTCAGAGATTTCCGATAAATCCTCCGCGCAACAAAGAGGAATATTATTACAGGAGCATCTTTGAGGAGTGCTTCCCTTCTCAAACAGCGGCAAAGACAGTTCCGTCTGTTCCATCCGTTGCCTGCAGCACAGCGGAGGCGCTTTCATGGGATGCGTCATTTAAAGGCATGAATGAACCAAGCGGCAGGGTGATATCAATACACGGTCAGGCAAAATAACCATTCCGGACAGCATTCAGGGCCTGTCGTGATACTTGTTAATGTGATTAACAGGCTTTTCTGTAAAAAAATTTGCCTTTTCAGCAAATAATGTTACCTTTGCACCCCCTTGGAAAAATTCCTAGGGAGCCGTATCCAACTGTTTGCAACAGAATAAGGTGGCTATGCGGCTTATGTTTAATTTAATTACAATTAACAACCAATGCCTGGATTAATTGGCAAAAAAATCGGAATGACATCCGTTTTCGGGGCTGATGGAAAGAATATTCCATGCACCGTTATTGAAGCTGGTCCGTGTGTTGTTACGCAGATTCGTACAGAAGAAAAAGATGGTTATTGCGCTGTACAACTTGCCTATGACGAGAAAAAAGAGAAACACACCAGCGCCCCTCTTATGGGACACTTTAAAAAGGCAAATACCACTCCTAAGCGTAAGCTTGTTGAATTTGAGAATGATTATTCAAATGAGCTTAAGTTAGGTGATTCTATCAATGTATCAGACGTTTTCAAAGATGCTGATACTTGGGTTGATGTTACCGGAATTTCTAAAGGTAAAGGATTTCAGGGCGTTGTGAAACGTTATGGATTTGCTGGAGTCGGCGGTCAGACACATGGCCAGGCCGACAGGTTAAGAGCACCCGGTTCAATGGGCGCATCTTCATGGCCTTCTAGAGTGTTCAAAGGTAAGAGATTGGCAGGACGCATGGGCGGAGACAGAGTTAAGATTTTGAATCTTAAAGTTATCAAAGTCATTCCTGAAAACAATCTGCTATTGGTTAAAGGTTCTATACCGGGAGCTTCCGGTTCTTATGTAATTGTGGAGGGATAGTTCTATGGAATTAGCATTATTGAAAAAAGACGGAACAGATACCGGAAAGAAGGTAACGCTGGATGATACAGTGTTTGGAATTGAGCCAAACGATCATGCTATCTATCTGGATGTTAAGCAGTACTTGGCTGATCGCAGACAAGGCACAAGCAAAACAAAAGACAGAAGTGAAGTTGCATTCAGCACAAAGAAAATTTTAAGACAGAAAGGAAGCGGCGGCGCACGTCACGGTTCCATCAAGTCTAATATCTATGTCGGCGGAGGAAGAGCTCACGGCCCAAATCCAAGAGACTATGATTTCAAGTTAAACAAGAAGGTGAAACAACTTGCACGTTTCTCTGCGCTTTCTTATAAAGCAAAGGAATCTTCTATTACAGTTGTAGAGCCTTTCACCATGGAAGCTCCTAAGACAAAGGAATTTGTGCAGATGATTAAAGATCTTAAAATTAATCCTCGCAGAGTCCTTTTTGTAGTTCCGGAGTCATCAGACAACATTTGCTTGTCTTCACGCAATTTGGAGAATGTAAAAGTAGCAACCCCTAATACTATTAATACGTATGATATCATGCGTGCGTATTCAGTTGTATTTGTAGACGGTGCTCAAAATTCTCTTAAAGTAGAATACAAACGTTAATATCTAAGCAATTATGGGAATTTTAGTAAAGCCGATAGTAACGGAAAAGATGACGGCACAGGGAGATAAGTTGAGCCGTTATGGTTTCATAGTAGACAGCAGCGCTAACAAGATTGAAATTAGAAAGGCTGTTGAAGAGAGATATGGTGTAACTGTAAAAGAAGTAAATACAGTTAATTATCATGGCAAGGCAAAGAGCCGCTATACAAAAGCGGGTCTATTATCAGGCAGGGCAAATAAGTATAAGAAAGCTTATGTTACTCTAGCCGGTGAGGATAAGATTGATTTCTATAGCAACATTTAGAGATGGCAGTACGTAAATTTAAACCGGTAACACCCGGTACTAGAAATAAGATAATCAGCGCATTTGATGATATCACTTGCCACGTTCCGGAGAAGTCCCTGCTTGCACCAAAGAAGAGCACAGGCGGCCGTAACAATGAGGGTAAGATGACAATGCGTTACATTGGCGGCGGTCATAAACAGATGTACCGTATTGTAGATTTCCTTAGAAACAAGGATAACTACAAGGCAACCGTCAAGACAATTGAATATGATCCAAACCGCAGCGCAAGAATTGCACTTGTGGTATATGAAGATGGAGAGAAACGTTACATTATTGCGCCTAAGGGTTTAAAGGTTGGACAGAAGATTGCTTCCGGTCCCGGCGTTGCACCTGAGGTTGGCAATGCGGTTCTTCTTTCTGAAGTCCCTCTTGGAACAAACCTTCATAATATTGAGCTTATCCCCGGACAGGGAGCCGCAATGGCCCGCAGTGCAGGATGTTATGCTCAAATAATTGCAAGGGAAGGAAACCATGCGGTTCTTAAGTTGCCTTCAGGCGAGACAAGAATGGTTCTTGTAACTTGCAGAGCTACAGTTGGTATTGTTTCAAACCCTGACCACAACTTGGAATCCCACGGAAAAGCAGGACGCAAGAGGTGGCTGGGAGTAAGACCAAGAAACAGAGGCGTTGTTATGAACCCAGTTGATCACCCTATGGGTGGTGGTGAAGGACGTGCCTCAGGAGGACATCCTAGAAGTAGAAAGGGTATTCCTGCAAAGGGTTACAAGACAAGGAATCCTAAGAAGACTTCTAAGAAGTTTATTATTGAAAGAAGGAAAAAGTAACGGAATAAAACTGATTAGAGATTATGAGTCGTTCAATTAAAAAAGGTCCATATATTGAGGCCTCTCTGGAAAAGAGAATTCTTGCTATGAACAAATCTAACAAGAAAGAGGTTGTAAAAACATGGTCAAGAGCAAGTATGATATCTCCAGATTTTGTAGGTCATACAGTAGCCGTTCATAACGGAAACAAGTTTATTCCCGTTTACGTTACAGAAAACATGGTAGGTCACAAGCTTGGTGAATTTGCCCCAACTCGCACATTCAGAGGACATAGCGGCAATCACAATGAAGCCGCAGCAGCAGCATCACCTTCGGCTAAATCAGCTTCGGGCGCAACTCCCGCAGCAAAACCCGCCGCTAAGTAATTAATGATTAAAAAGACATTAAGATGGGAAAAAGAAAAAGACTAATGGCCGAGCGCCAGAAAGCTATAAAAGCAGAGACAGCTGTTGCAAAGCTGAATGATGTACCCACTTCTCCCCGCAAGATGCGCTATGTAGCGGATACCATCAGGGGCGTTGAAGTCAATAGAGCTCTGGATCTTCTAAAGTATTCAAAGAAAGAGGCTTCCACAAAACTTGCTAAACTTCTTAAGAGTGCAATTACAAATTGGGAGAGCAAAAATGAAGTTGACAGAAAAGAGCTTGATAACGGAAATGTGATTGTCAAATCTATTATGGTTGGACAAGGACGTACACTTAAGAGAATCAGAACTGCTCCTCAGGGCAGAGCTGCAAGAGTAAGAAAACGTTCAAATCACGTTACCATTATACTTGATAAAAAGGCTGTTAAAGAGACGGCAGAAAAAGTTAATAAGACCGCTGCAACAAA
>JAQWEK010000015.1 GCA_028704975.1 Bacteroidales bacterium
AAACAGAAAAACTGCAACTTGCTCTTGTAAATGTACAACTACATCGCATAAAAAAACAGGCCGGAAAATCCGACCTGTTTTTTTCATTTGTATAGCCAGGTTATTTCTTTAAAATCCCAAGCTCTTTCCCAATCTTTGTGAAGGCGGTAATGGCGCGGTCCAACTGTGCTTTGCTGTGGCCGGCGGAAACTTGTACGCGGATCCTTGCAAGATCCTTAGGAACAACAGGATAATAGAATCCTACAACATAGATTCCTTCATCCAAAAGTTTGGCAGCCATCTGCTGAGACAATTTTGCATCATAAAGCATAATTGCGCAAATTGCAGATTGTGTTGGCTTTATATCAAAGCCGGCCTTCTTCATTTTCTCCACAAAGTATTTTGTGTTTGCATGGAGTTTATCCTGCAGTTTGTTGGTTCTGCTCATCATGTTAAACATTTCTATTCCGGCAGCGGCAACCATTGGAGGGATTGAGTTGGAGAATAGATAAGGTCTTGAGCGCTGGCGCAATATCTCCACTATCTCTTTCTTGCCTGTTACAAATCCGCCGACAGCTCCGCCAAAAGATTTGCCAAGTGTTCCCGTAAGGATTTCTACTTTGCCTCTCAGGTGATGAAGTTCTGTAGTACCGCGTCCTGTCTTTCCTACAACTCCGGCAGAGTGAGACTCATCTACCATAATCATTGCATTGTACTTCTGTGCAAGTTTATACATTTGGTCAAGAGGAGTAACATTGCCGTCCATAGAGAATACACCGTCGGAGACAATAATTCTATAGCGTTGTTTTTGGGCCTGTTTTAAGCAATTCTCCAGTTCATTCATATCCGCATTTGCATATCTGTAACGAACTGCTTTGCAAAGCCTTACGCCATCTATGATGGAAGCGTGGTTAAGTGAATCTGAAATAATTGCATCCTCTTCTGTGAATAGAGGTTCAAATACTCCGCCGTTTGCGTCAAAGCAAGAGGTGTAAAGAATAGCATCCTCTGTTCCAAAGAATTCTGCTATTTTCTTCTCCAGCTCTTTTTGTAAATCTCCGGTTCCGCAAATGAAACGGACTGATGACATTCCGTATCCTCTCTTATCCATGGCAGCTTTAGCGGCCTTTATAAGCCTTGGATTATCGGATAGTCCCAGGTAATTGTTGGCGCAAAAGTTTAAAACTTTCTTACCTCCTTTAACTGTAATATCTGCGCGCTGAGGGGATGTTATAATTCTCTCATCTTTATACAAACCGGCATCCTTAATGGATTTGATCTCTGATTTAAGATGTGCTTGAAAATCTTTATACATGTTATTAAAATTTATAGTGTAATTTTTTGTCTTATAGTAAACGCAAGTTATGTTCTATACAAGTTATGTACTATATAAGATAATATATGCTGAATACTAATACCTTATATTTTTAACATAACAAATTTACAATTTCTAGGAAAATAATACTAATTTAGCAACTGAAATCGGCTCCGTTTTTGCAACGGAAAACCGTAAAGTATATATGACTAACAAATATTAAATTTTTCAATTATGGAAGTAACAGTTGGAGATGCTAATTTTAAGGAGGTTGTTCTAGAGAGCAAACTTCCCGTTATGGTGGATTTTTGGGCAACATGGTGCGGACCTTGCCGTATGATTAGTCCTATAGTTGAGGAACTTGCACGGGAGTATGACGGTAAGGTCGTAGTTGCAAAGTGCAACGTAGATGAAGCGGTGGAAGCTCCATCAACCTATGGTATTAGGAATATTCCTACCCTTTTGTTTTTTAAGAACGGAGAGATAAAAGATAAACTTGTGGGCTCAAACCCTAAGGCGGCTATTGAAGAGAAACTTAAAGCTCTTCTATAACAGTCTGAAAGTATGCTTGCTGCAGCAGCATGTCTGGTGAGTGTAACATTTGCTGCGGCCAAACATCTGCTGCGGCAGAATATCTGTCGCGACAGATATATTACAAAAATAAAGTTTTAATTATTACAACACTTAAAAATATTGCGCTGTGAGGACATTCCTTAAAGTTTTTGGTATAGCTCTGGCAATAAGCTTGTTTGCCTTGGCTCCTGCCAGAGCGCAAAACGGCTTTGGCATAAAGGCGGGTATTTATACCGGACAGCTAAGTGACCTGGAAAACTATGATATGCATAATAATCTGGGCTATCAGTTTGGCGTCTTGTACAAAATAAGTCTGCCGGCAGGTTTTGCTGTTCAGCCTGAATTGCTTTACGTCTCCAGAAAATCAAAATTAGAGGGGAATGTTGCAGGTGCTACAACTACTAAGGATAAGTATGATTTACAATATCTTCAAGTGCCTATAAGTATACAGTGGGGGCCGAATTTAATGTTGGTGCGTCCCTATGTTCAAGTGGTTCCGTATTTTAATTTTCTGATTGGAAAAGATTTTTCCAATGGCGCCGATTTTGGAGATTTGCATAAGGCAAATTCCGGAATAGGAATTGGAGCCGGGTTGGATGTATGGAAATTGCAGATAAGCGGAAGATATAATTTGGACTTTAAGAAGATGGGCAATGATGATGATACAACTTATTCCAGTTATAAAGAACTTAAACAGTCTAGGGGAAGAAGCCTTGAGTTCTCCGTTGCATATATCTTTTAACAATATTATTCTGCAATAAGGCGGAAATATTTTATAATGACAGATTTAGAAGAGGCTAAAAAAGAGCTGGGTGCCGATTTTAAAAAATATCGGCAGACTTTGTCCATTGCAGTGCAAAGCGAGGATGTTTTGCTTACAAAGATTAATTCTTATATCATTGATAATGAGGGCAAAGAGATTAGGCCGGTTTTATCCTTGATTGCGGGGAAAACATGTGGAACGCTAGTGCCGCTAAGTTATTATTGCGCGGTTGTTGCGGAGATGATTCATAATGCAACGCTCATGCATGATGATGTGGCGGATGATGCAAATATGCGCCGTGGCGTACCCTCAATAAATGCTCAATTTTCAGCAGCCGCTTCTGTTCTATCCGGTGATTTTTGGCTGGCCAGAGCGCTTCACATTCTTACAACAAAATGCGGCAACAAAATCCTTGGATGTTTTACTGATGCTGTCCAGAAAATGGCTGAGGGAGAGATGATTCAGATGAGCAAAGCAGAGTCTTTGGATACAAGCGAGCAGGATTATTATGACATAATTGAACGTAAGACTGCAAGTTTGTTTAAGGCAACCATCAAGAGTGCTGCCTACGCTGTTAAGGCGGACAGAGTAGTAGTGGAAGCCATGACAAATTATGCAGGGCATCTTGGGCTTGCTTTCCAAATGAGAGATGATATTTTTGATTACTCTCCCAAAATGAAAACGGGGAAAATTGCAGGCGCAGATTTAAAAGAAAGGAAGATAACACTTCCGCTTCTATGTGCAATTAATAATTGTCCGGATAGTTCAGAAAAAATCAGGAAACTGATAGGGAAAATAAAAAATACAAAGCAAAACGGATCTGAAATTCTTCCACATGAAAGAGCTGTAATTGAGCATGTTACAAAATTCGTCTATAAATACAACGGACTGCATGACGCACAGAAGAAACTAGAGGAACAAAGTGCTCTTGCCATTAATGCTCTAGCTCTAGTGTGTCCTAGCGTACACAAGAGGCATCTTATTGAGTTTGCTGAATTTGTTTGTAAACGGAACAGATAATGTCTATCCCGTCAGGGATTAAATTATCATCAAAATCAAATTTTGGAGTGTGTATCGGGACGTGTTTTTCACCAGCCCCCATGTTGAAAAACGTTGCCTTTGTATTGTGCGTGAAATAGGTATAATCATCTGAACCGAATTCTCCTATCAGGTTACGCTTTGTGCTGTATCCCAAATTCTTGGCTACTTTTTCCACAAGTGTGGAGAATGACAGATTATTTAAAGTTGCAGGAAACGCGTCTGAATAAGAGATGTTGTATTTGAATGCATTTTTTGCTGCGCTTTTTCCCGTTTTACCTTTGTGCGTTTTTGCAAATTTGATGTTCTCTGTTTCTATAATTTTTTTTACATTTTTTTCTATAGAGGCTGTAAGTCTCTTTAATCCGGCATCCTCATTGGCTCGTGCGGTAATTCTCACAGCCCCGTTGCCTGGAGTAATTCCGTAATCTTTTGTCCCGACAGTAAAATTTACTATGGTAGAAAAGGCATTTGTCTTATCCAGCTTTCTGATGCTCTCAATAAGTTTAATTACTGCATCGGTTGGGTTGGCGGCATCTTGCGGATTTCCTGCATGTGAAGTGTGCCCGGTAATTAATATTTCTATTCCGGTAGATGCCCATGCACAGGTCTTGTTAAACAGAACTATTTGATGCTCTTTATGTCCCGGGGAATTGTGCAGGCCAAGTGTATAATCAAATTTCATTTTTTTCTTCCTAAGTTCCGCAGCCATTTTTTTTGCTCCGGTGCCTATTTCCTCTTCCTCTTGGAACAGCAGATATATGTCCCCTTTATCTAACAGGTCACCAAATTCTGTTTCATTATTGCTCCTATTATCTCTTGATTCTGCAAGTGTTTTTGCAACTCCGCACAATATGGCCATGTGGCCGTCGTGACCGCAAGAATGAGCTATACCTTTATACACAGAAGAGTATGAAACGCCGGATGCCTCCGTAATAGGAAGAGCGTCTAACTCGCAGCGTACCAATAAGCTGCGGCCTGTCTTCTTTCCCTTAAAATGGGCAATAATTCCATAGCCGGTTACGTTTGTCATCAATTCATCCGGCTTGCATTTTTTAAGAAAAGCTACAATTGTTTTTGCCGTTTCCCCCTCATTGCCGGATAGGCATGGGTGACTGTGAATTGAATGTCTTAGATTAATAATGTCTGTATAGTCTGTCATTATATGATGTAACCATTAAGTGTAATATTGTGACCGGTTTTTGCCGGCTTTATCTGATATTTCTCTTTGTTCTTCCCTTCTCTTCTTCTGCTCTCCAATATTCTTTGTCCCACTCCGGCTCTTTAAAATGCTCTAAACCAGCCGGTAATTGGAATGCCAGATATGTTATTTTCAATTCCTGGGCAAGGAAAAATTTTTCATAAAAAGTTTGTACGGTTAACAATTCCGGAGGATAGTTCCGGATATTATTTTTTTTTACGTCTGTGTAAATATCAGAACTTTGAGATAATATACTGCATCCATTTTGTTCTGCCAGAGCCTTTGTGTATTCATGTAAAAAACGGCTGTCTGTCTTAAGATGAATGATCCCGTCACGGATCAAAAACTTTTTATATCTATCCAAAAATAAAATACCCGTCAGACGTTTGCGGGGATTTTGCAATTGGGGATCTGCAAATGTTATCCATATTTCGGAAATCTCATCTTTTGCAAAAATCCACTCTATGAAATCTATGCTTGTGCGGATAAATATAACATTGGATAATTTGTTGTTTTCTACGCATTTAGCTCCCGTCCATAGTCTTGCTCCCTTAATGTCTATTCCAATAAAATTTCTTTGCGGATGCTTTTCTGCAAGAGCAATTGTATATTCTCCCTTTCCGCATCCAAGCTCCAATGTAATAGGATTATTATTCCGGAAAACATCTGATTTCCATTTTCCTTTCAGATGGTAGTCTTTGCGGAAAACTTCCTGCATTGCGGGTTGAAGCAGACATCTCAATTGTTCATTTTGCCTGAATTTTTCGGATTTACCTATGCTGCTCATAATAAACTACTTGTAAGATACGCCAATTCCTATGATATTATCATATACAGAATTATCTTTTGATAAATGACGCAAGATAATTTTCCAACGGCCCGGAATATTTACATCAATGTTGTTAATATACGGCCATTGTATCTCTATCAGCCGTCCGCTTCTGCGGTACACTCCATCAACTTGGGTAACATTAAGCGGAAGGTTAACCGTATCAAAATATTTTTTACTGTCGGGAGAAATAAAAGCAATAAAAACGGGTAAACAGTCAACGCTCTCAAGCCTTTCATTATTAAGTATTTGAGCGCAAATGTAAATTTTGCCGGGAGCCATTCCCTCTTTTATGTCCAGCGATAAATTTGCGGAGACATTATCATGCCAACCTCTTGTGATACCAAAGTCTTTGAAATCATATTCCTTCAAGGGTTCTGTGCAGGAGCATAGCATAAAAGCACAAAACATTGCTGCAAAAACAGCGGTTGAAATATGTTTAAATCTGCACAATTTATTGTTTGTTTTCTGTAGGACGAGAGGGTTGCTGAGGCTGCTGATATTGCTGTGAATTAGCGGATTGCTGAGCGGGTCGGGTCAATGGCTGATGCTGTTGATGCTGGTGTTGCGAGCGCTGATTCTGTTGCTGAGATGGTTGCTGGGGCTGTTGTTTATCCTGATTGCGCCACTTGTTTTTGCCGTGATTGTGTTTCTTTTTGTGCACCTCATCAAACCTTGTAATACTGTCTTCTCCTGCAGCACTCTTGAACTCAGGAGCTTTCTCCTCCGGCTCTTCCATAAGAGACTCTCCCTTTTCTCCGTGCTTGTTTATCTCTATAATGTCTTTAACATCACGCGCTTTCAGCGGATAGATTTGGGCCATGCTATGCTCGTCATAAGAGAACCACATGATACCCTTAAGAATATCCGTCTTAACCAAAAAAGCGTCTCCGTCCTCAAGGTGAAGAGGCTCATTTACTCTTGGCAGCTGCTCTCTTGCATCCACATATATTGCAGCTTCATAATTGATGCAACACTTAAGTTTTCCACACTGTCCGGCAAGTTTCTGCGGGTTTAAGGAGAGATCTTGACATCTGGCCGCTGCAGTTGTAATAGACTGAAAATCATTCATGTATCTGGAACAGCAAAGAGGCTGTCCGCAAACTCCAATTCCTCCAATCAGGCCCGCCTCTTGTCTTGCTCCAATCTGTTTCATTTCTACCCTGATGTGAAATTCTTCTGCAAAGTTTTTAATCAGCTGCCTAAAATCTACGCGTTCATCTGCAATGTAATAGAAGATAGCTTTTGACCCGTCTCCCTGAAACTCCACATCTCCAATCTTCATATTTAGCTCAAGATCTGCTGCCATCTGCCTTGAGCGTATCATTGTATTGTGTTCACGTGCAATAGCTTCCTGCCATTTTTCTATATCGGACTCCTTTGCTCTTCTGTATATTTTTTTGAACTCAAAAGAAGATGGTTCAATTTTCATTCTTTTAAGTTGATTTGCTATTATAGGTCCCGACAGTGTAATTATTCCAACATCATATCCGTTTTGCGCCTCTGTAACAACAATATCTCCCTCTCGTAAAGTTTGCCCGGAGTCATTTTTATAGATAGACTTTCTGGTATTTTTAAAACGTACCTCAAAAAGCATCTTCAGATCCTCTTCAGGAATACCGTTGAGCCAGTTGAAAACGCTTCTTTCACAGCATTTTGGATTATATGAGCAGATTAATTCTCCTTCATTGTTTCTCCAAACCTCGCAGCCTCTCTGGCAGTCGTATTTTTTATCGCTTGTCCCCATGTTGTTTTAAACTTTTAAATAGAGTCTGTTGCATAAATCGCAAAAGACAAATTTTGCATTAACGTTTTTTTCTATACAACTTATGGCATCATTAAAATAATCTGCGCAAATTGGGAAAAATTTAATATCCAAATTGCGGCCCAAAGTTGTTAATTCTTCTTTGTGAACAGGATTTACATAAGCAATTTCCGGCAGATTCAGCTTTATTGCATATAGCTCCCTTAATGTTTCCAATCCGTTGATAAAGAAAGCTTTTTGTTCTTCTTTACCCAATGCGGCCAGATCGTTTCCAAGATTAAGCAAATCGGGCAGATTCTTATCAAGACTTAATTTAACCATGCTTATAAAATTGGAATAATTCCCTGCGCTTTCATCACTCTGAGATATCAGTTCGACCGCTTTACCGTAACTTCCAAGTGAACACCCCGCCCACATTTCAGCGGCTTGTCCGTCCAGATTGGAATGCTTCTTAAGACCCTCTGCCAGAGATGTTTCATCAATCGGAGGCACATCAATTAACCTGCATCTGGAGCGGATTGTAGGAATAATTTTACCGGGATCATTTGTAATCATAAAGAAAAAAGTACCAGGGGTTGGTTCCTCAATGTTTTTTAGCAACTTGTTAGACGCCTCTGCATTCATCCTCTCCGGGAACATCATAAGAACAATTTTATTTTCCCCTTCATAGGCACTGAAACTCAGTTTATTAATAATCCAAGAGGCTTCCGATACTCCAATAATTCCAAGTTTGTTTTCCAGTCCCAGCTGTCTGTATAAATCCTGTTCTGAGAAGTACGGATTCCTTTTTACCAATTCTCTAAACAGCCCAAAATACATATCAATAGGGGCTTTTTTCCCTTTCTCAACAAGTTGTGTGGTGTTGACGGGGAATACAAAGTGAACATCAGGATGGACCAGGTCCATCATTTTTTTGCATCCGCTGCAAATTCCGCAAGAGTCCGTAGCCACTCCCCTCCTATTGCTTTCTGTTTCTGCAGTGTCTTCTTTATTATTTGATTCCGCTGTAAACAAGCCTCCTTCTTCCTGTTGGTCCGCCATCCATTTTTTGTTCTTGCAAAACATATATTGCAGCAGAGAAAGTACAAGCGGCAGAGCACCGTATCCCGGCTTTTCAGAGAATAGAATAGCATGCGGAATACGGTCATTGTCAACCATATTCTTCAAGTTCTGTGCAATATCTTTATGTCCTACTAAGTCTGAAAATTTCATCTGTCGGGAGAGAATACCTACTCTTTTTTACCCTCTGCTGCAAAAGTACTCTTTTTTATGAGCATTTCACAGGCCGTGCAATCAAACTCTAGCTCAAGCCTGTTTTTGCCGTTTAAAAGATAAAGCTTTTCATTTTTCTGATAAAGTTTTTTCTTGCACATGCCAAACTGGTATCTTATGCAATATTTTGTCCGCATAAGCACCCCGTCCTTTGGTTGCTGCAATTCAAATGCAGGAGCAATTTTGCTGAATCCCAAATCTTTATATACTTCTCCCGATAGTTTGTTGGAAGAGTTTGCCATATACGTGAGACCGTTTGCGCCGTCAGAGTAATTTTTTAAGGCAGCAGCAGCCAATTTTTGAGCTGCCCGGAAATTTGCGGAGGATTTCTCTTTAATAGCAACGTCGGAAGTTGCAATTTTTTCTGCCAGCATCCGGCGGACACCGTTTAATGAGGCCGCTGAATAAAAGAACATTTTGTTACCGCATACATCAGTTACATTGAATTTATATGCGCCGCTGTTTTTGCTTAATTGCCTGATAATGTTTTGTTTTGCAAATTCCGGTTTCTCAGCCTCGGATCCCTCTGCCGCAAGGTCAAAGTTCCAAAATTCATTTTCCGGCCTGGCGCATTTAATATTTATTGAGTGCTCTCCCGGAGTTACAGCAATGTCATAATGGATAAATCTTTGCGGAAGATTTTTCTCCAGCTCTTTTTCAAATTCAAAATTATAATTTCTGTAAATAGTTGAATCCAAGAAGATTCTAAAAATCTCATTTGTAGTTACAAGGTTTCCTTTACAGCTATTTGCCCTGACGCCCAAAATTTGTCCGGACGGAGTTTTAATGCAAAGTCCGTCTCCGTTTACAATTCTTTTACCGTTGTATTTGAATTGCAGTAAACCGTCGCGATTGTAAGAGATATGGGTTACTTTGCCTATAGGTTCTCCAATGTATTTTGCTCCGTCAGAGCTGTTCCATTCTCCGCGCTTTCCATTGATATACAGTTGAGTATAACTGCGGTTAAATGTGGCATCGGGATTTGGTTCAAAGCCGCCTTCACAAATTCCGCGCGATGCTCTTGAATAAATTATCTGATTTTTGGAAGAATTATTCTTTTCTATAAAATTGTTAATTGCAAGATCATAGTATCTTACAATGTTTCTGACATAAGAAATATTCTTAAGCCTGCCTTCAATTTTAAAAGAAGTTATCCCGGCGGATGCTAAATCTCCAATGTGATTTGACAGGTTATAATCTTTTAGTGAAAGCAATGGTTTGTTGCGCGCAATTACCTCTCCGCCTGCATTTTCCAGAGTATAATCAGACCTGCACGGCTGGGCGCATTCACCGCGGTTTGCGCTGCGGCCCGTTAAATATTTTGAGAGATAGCACTGTCCGCTGTAGCATACGCAAAGCGCACCATGTACAAAAAATTCCAGTTGGCACTTTGTAGCGCTGCGGATAGATTTTATTTGCTCAAGAGATAGTTCGCGTGCAAGAATTAATCGTTTAAATCCAAGAGCCTCCAAGAAAGCGGCTTTTTCCGGAGTTCTTATATCCGTTTGAGTGGAGGCAAAAAGCGGAATGGGAGGCAGTTTCATTTTTAAAAGTGCAAAGTCTTGAACTATAATGCCTTTGCATCCTGCTTCATAAGCTCTCCATACATACTCTTTCGCCTCCGGCAATTCCGAATTAAATAAAATAGTGTTAACAGTAATATAAACTTTTGCTCCAAATTGTCCGGCATAAGAACATAATTCCGCAATCTCTGTGAAAGAATTGCCCGCGGCCTCCCTTGCTCCAAACTTGGGACCCGCTATATAAACGGAATCGGCACCGCAGCCAATTGCCGCGATACCGATTTCTTTATTCTTTGCCGGAGCTAAAAGCTCAAGTTTTATTTGCATTTCAAAGCGGCAATTTTACTCTTTGCAAAAGCGCCAAACTGCTTGTCATTCAGAATTTTTTTATAGTATGTGCATGCGTTTGCAGTACTACCGCTCTTTTCATAGGATGTTGCCAAATAGTAGAATGTTGTAGAATTTTGCTGTGCCTTCTTTAGCAAAGAAATAGCCTTTGCATAATTCTTCATATTTGCCGCAGCCATTCCGCCGTAAAGACTTGCCTGAGGATTTGTTCCAAACTCATTAACTTTCTCTGCCGCTGCAATTGCCGCAGAAAAATTCTTTGCCTGATATGCAGCTGCAAGTTTGTTGAAATACATTGTAGACAGCTGTTTATTTGCAGCATCCGCCTGGCCGTTAGCCTTGGCTTTTGTAAATGCATCTTCCGCGGATGCCTCATCTCCCGATGCGATATAAGTCATTCCAAGTCTCAAAAAAGCATTTCCGTCATTAGGAGTGTATTCCAAAGTTTCTTTATATTTGGCAATAGCTTCCGTGAAATTCTTGTCGTTAAGGGCATTATCTCCAAGTATCATAGTAACCTGAGGGATAAGGTTTGCTGCAGACTCCGCCGCCTCAGTTCCTCCATATTCCTTTGCTTTTGCAGCGGTTGCCTCTAAGTCTGCAAGTGCGCCTGCATAGTCTTTTGCATTTAGTTTCTTAGTTGCTGCCTGAAAAAGAATCTTTGGAATCAGGTCTTTGCAATCCGATACCATTTGCTTTCCTTCATCACCCGCAGCACTTGCAATCTTCATTGCCTCATTAAAGCCGGTAACAGCCTCGGTTTCATTGCCTGCCGTGAAAGCTTCCTTTGCTTTGTTAAAAGTTTCTGTTGCTGCGGTCATGTCCTGTGCAAATGCGCCTGCAGATACAAATAGTGCAAGAGTAAGGGTCATAAAAAACGTGTTGATTCTTTTCATGTGTTTATTAGTTTTAAAAGGTTTACCTATTTTATTTTATGAATTAATCATTAACTGCTAGAGACAAAATTAAAAAAAAATGGATGCTTACGCAAACTAGTACATAAATTCTTAATTTTGCAAAGTCATGAAAATATGCGCTGTCATGAGAAAAATATCATTAATACTAACTGTAATCCTCTCTCTACTTTTTGCTCCCTATAGTTTGTCTCAGGTTAAAGACCCGGCAAAACTTCCGGATGACCCAAGGGTGAAGGCTGGAACGCTGGCTAACGGCCTCTCCTACATCATTATCAAAAACCAAGCCCAAAAAGGATTTGCCGATTTTTGCGTGGCTCAAAAAGTGGGAACAGTGCTGGAAAACAGCGGCCGCGAAGGTTCTTTTAAACTTCTTGAACTGCTGTCAACAAAGGGAACAAGAAACTTTGAGGGCTCTACAATCCTTACGTATTTGCAATCCATTGGTGTTAAGAGCAATGACATATCTTTTAACACTGGGAAAGATGAGACAACGTATTTAATAAAAAATATACCTGTCGGGAGATCAAATACAATAGATTCCTCTCTTCTGATTCTTTATAACTGGATGAGTTCCATAAATGTAGATGAAGGTGATTTGGAGGCGGAAAGGCCAATTTTAAAGAATATGGTGCAAAATAAATGGGATGCTTCCGCCAGACTGGACAACCTGGAAATTAAATCTGTTTTTCCGGACAGCCCTTACGGACGTACACTGAATGCAAGTAATATTAAAAGTATACAAAACCTTTCTTCTAAAGATTTGCGTACATTTTATTATAGCTGGTGCAGACCTGATTTGCAGTGTGTTATAGTGGTGGGAGATATTGATCCGGTAAAATTAGAGACACAGGTAAAATCTACTTTTGCAACAATTCCCAAACCACTTGAGAGTCAGCCGAGAGATTATTATTCTCCAAAAGAATTTGCAGGCGTAAAAGCCGTGCTGTTAAAAGACTCTGAATATGATAAGACAACTGTCTCTATCAGCTTTCTTAAAGAGCCATTGAAGGAAAATTATAGAACCACCAATATCCCTTATATTCAAGAGTATATGGATGATGCCATTACAAGTCTTTTGCAAGATAGAATAAGAGAGGGAATTGTGCAGAAGAGCCTTCCGATTTTTAATGTAAGCATCAGTACCGGAAAATTTATGGACGTAGAGAAAAGTTCCTCATATACTATTGCATTTGAAACATTGCCAAATACCGTTTACGCATCTCTTGCTTTTATAAGCGGCGAGATAGATAAGGTGGGGAAGTTTGGATTTAATAATCAGGAGTTTAACAAGTCCGTGGAGATTTATTGGAGGAGACTTGAGAATTTTTATGATAACAGGGCAACCGCATCTAATGATGTCTATTTGCAGAGAGCATTGGATAATTTTTATGGCGGCTATTCTCTAGCCAGCACAGAGCTGAAGTTTGCCATTATGAAACAGGTCTTGTTCTCTTTAAATTCGAGTGATTTGAATAATTATGCAAAAGCGCTGCTGGATCAAAATGATAACATTGTCATATCCTGTCGCATGCCGGACGCAAAGGGGATTGAGCAGCTGTCTAAAGAGCGTGTACTTGCCTCATATACAGATGCTCTTGGCAAAGGACCTTCTGAATACAAAGACATTCCTATTGTAAAGTGGCCGGATGTTTCTCCGGCGGCCACGGCTAATGTTATTTCAGAATCAGAGGACCCAATTACAGGAGCGTACATAATGACGTTATCTAATGGTGCAACGGTTGTTTTGAAAAACACCTCAGAATCAAAAGATACAATTGCTTTCAAAGCCATAAGCAAAGGGGGATTCTCCTTAATGTCCGGGGTGAATTTTGGCAATGAGGAGTTTTTTAACGGAGTCTTAAATCTTGGCGGTCTTGGAAATATTTCACAGGCAAACATGCAGAGTTTTTATGATTATAACCACATGAATGTCTACGCAAAAATTTCTCAGAATACGGAAGAGATTGACGGATACGGCATTGCGGCAAATACAGAGAAGCTATTCCAGGCGCTGTATCTTAGCATGACGCAGAGAAGGAAAGACGCGGCGGCTTTTGATATTTACAGGCAGAAGATGGTATATAACACTATTTATCACTCTCTTTCTCCCGTAGAGACCTTTAAGGATTCTGTAAATTATTATAACAACAGTAATAAAAATTTTGTTGCGCCTATTACCGCAGAACAAATTAAAGGGTATTCATATTCAGATATTTCAAACTCTTTGGATGAGAGATTTTCCAATGCAGCAGATTTTGTTTTCATTTTTACGGGGAAGATTAATATTCAGCAGTTTAAAGAATATGCTTTAAAGTATATCGGCAGTATAAAAGGAGATGCAACGGAGAGAGAGAACAGTATTGTTGTGCCAAATTATTTTGCAAAGGGGACGGTTAACAAAAGATTTTTGTTTAAGATGAGTGCTCCGCGTACCTATGTTAATTTTACGCTTTCCAGAGGAGCGGAGTTTAGCATTAAAAACGAGATACTTGGAGAGATGACGCAGCGTCTGCTGGAGGATACCTATCGTGATAAATTTAGAGGTCTGTCTTCAAATTTTGTAATCACGACAGATTTGTATAATTACCCAGAGGATATATTTGTTGCAAGTTCATATTTTGAGACTGATAGCACATCTGCAAAAGAGATAGAATATACCATTGTTAAAGAACTTGACGGCATTTCTAACGGTGGTATTACAGATTTTGATTTTAACAGATTGGTAAAAGAAGTTGCACGCAAGTTTGATTCTAATAATCAACGTAATTCGTACTGGTTAACCACCCTTGAACGGCGTTACATAGACGGAAAAGATTTTTATAACAATTATGCTTCGGAGCTTCAAAGCATAAGCAAAAGCGAGTTTTCAAAATTTATTTCCAAGTTGCTTGGCGGCAATAGAATCTCCGTTGTTATGGATGGAACAACTCAAGATGTCGGGACCGCAAGATTGCTTAAAGAAGATTTTGTAAAGGAGTATTTTGACGTTAATTAAAAGGTGATAATCAGAATTAAAGATTGTTTGGTAAGCTCTGAAATTTTAACTGAGTGTTTCTCTTGTGATTTCTTAAGATGCAAGGGTTGCTGTTGCGTGATAGGGGACAGCGGTGCTCCGCTTGATGAACGTGAACCCGCTTTGTTGGAGAAAGAGTTTGAAAATTATAAAAAATATCTCCCCGTAGTTTCTTTGCAAAGTATTAAAGAAGAGGAATTTTCCGTTATTGACGGGGACGGGGATTTAGTCACGCCTCTGGTTAATAAACATGAATGCGTTTACTCTTTTACGGATGAGAACGGCTATACTTTTTGCGCAGTTGAAAAATATTGGACGGAAAATTATTTGAATAAAGCTGCACTTCACTCTTGCGAGGCAGGAACTTTTTATAATCCCATTGGTTTTCGCAAGCCTATTTCTTGCTGGTTATACCCTATAAGAGTTTCACGTCTTTCAAATGGTCTTTATGCTTTAAACTTAAGCCGGGAACACCTTTGCCGAGAGGCATTTGATAAAGGGGCAAAAGAAAAAGTTCCCGTTTTTAAGTTTTTACGGGAACCTTTAATTTACAGATTTGGAGAAGATTTTTACTCTTCTTTGGAGGTTGCTTCTATTAGTTTTAAAGCGCGCTCATAATTTTCATCTTCTACCGCAAGATCAATTGTTCCAAGACCTGTTGGAAGACCCGCAAATACTTGATTTTGATTTAGTACCGCTGCGGGTATTCCCTCATTTTCAAGCATTCCTTTTGCAATGTTTGCTGCAAAAGCATCTGTGTAATGTTTTACAACTTTCATATTTTTTTCTCTAAACTGCCGACTTTATTATTTGTCTAAACTGTCGGGATTTTCATTAGCTTTCTCTTGGGTCTCCTCCTCTGCTTTCTGCATAATCCACTCAATGTTATGACTGAAGCGCACAACATCCGCGCGGATTCCTTCCATCTGTAAAACCCCGTTAATATACCTTATTTTCAGTGTGTCTTCAAATAAACGCATAAAGCGGATAAACATATTTCTGTGGTGATAAATCATTGTGCTCCCTTCAAAATCCTTATCCTCCCTTACAAAATTCATGTGCGCCTCTGCAAGCATATTTTGAATTTCCGCCTTATGCTCCTCATAATGCTTTCCAACCAGTACTTCTCTCCTTCCGTAACCAATAAAAGGGTATGCAAATGAGAAGACTATAAAGAACAAAAGTAAATTTTTCTCATTCCCCTTAAACATATCCCATGGCATTAAACTGGGATCATGCTGTGATGTGTAGAAAATTATGCAAATAAGGATTACAAAAAAGACAAAAATGAAAATGAAATATTTAACCGCTCTTAGCAAATATTTCCCTACGCCGTTTTTATTCATATTCTCTGTTTGTTAAATGAAGAATTTATGTGTTTGTTACTTGAGCAAAAGTACAAATTATTATTCTTACATTTGCGCATGCGGCATTATATGTGTATGAATCTTTTATATAGGGCGTAAAACGGTTTGTAAATTTAGAGTGTAAATACCAAACAAATAATTATCGTTATGGAAAAGAAATACAAGGTTATAATCGGGATACTTGCAGCGGTAGCTGCAATTCTCCTGGGAGTTCTGATCTATGTTCTGGTTCAGAAAAATACTATGAAGCAGGATATTAGCGGGCTCACGATAGACAAAACTACTCTTACGCAACAGATGACGCAACTGCAGAGCGACTATGCAAATCTTTCATCCACAAATGATACCATCAATACTCAATTGCAGGTGGAGAGAGAGAAGGTTGCGCAACTGATTCAAAAGGTTAATAGCACAAAGGCAACGGATCAGACAAGGTTGATGAGGTATGAGAGAGAGCTTGGAACCCTGAGGTCTATCATGAAGGGTTACATAAAACAAATTGACTCTTTAAACACGCTGAATGTCAGCCTAAAGAAAGAGACTGCACAGGCAAAACAGGAGGCTCAGGAGAGCAATACAAAGTACAATGACCTTAAGACCACAACGGATGAACTTGGTAAACAGGTAGAAAAGGGTTCTGTTGTAAAAGGGAGAGGTCTTGCAATTGTGGGACTTAACGGAAACGGCAAAGAGACAAACCGCAGCAGCAGGGTTCAAAAACTGAAGAGTTGTTTGAATTTGGTAGAAAATTCCATTGCTAAAACAGGTCCTATGACCGTGTATATCAGAGTAAAAGGCCCGGACGGAATCTTGATGACAAACGGCGGTCAGCAAGTCTTTACCGCGGGCGGAGAGCAAATGATTTATTCAGCATCCAGGGAGATAGATTATGAGGGGTCTGAGATAGAAGTTTGTATATACTTTAACCCTGAAGGCGCCAAATTTACAAAGGGCGTTTACACGGTTGATGCATATACAAACCGCGGTTTGCTTGGAACGGCTCAGATTTATCTAAAATAGGCTGAAAGGTGGCGTTACATCTGATGCGGAAATAGATATTAAAATGATTTGAACTGATGGCGGGCATATACGTACACATCCCCTTTTGTAATTCATTTTGTATATATTGTGGTTTCTATTCAGTTATAAATAAGCAAATTAGAGAAAATTATATTCCTGCGCTCAAAAGAGAAATCTCCGGGCGCAGGAATTTTTTTACCGACGGCACCAAAATAAATACGTTATACTTTGGCGGCGGCACACCGTCCGTCATGGAAATTCCTCAGTTGGAAGAAATTGTACAATGCCTTAAGGAAAACTTTGACTTTGCTTTTGCGGCGGGCGCCGTAGACAAATTTGAATTCACCGTTGAAGTTAATCCGGATGACATTACACCCCAATACGCAGACGGCTTGAAATCTATAGGCGTAAATCGAATAAGTATGGGCGTGCAATCATTTATTGATGAGCATCTTAAATGGATGCATCGCCGCCATACCGCAAAGGAGGCAATAAACGCTTATCATATTTTGAGAGATGCCGGGTTTGAAAATATCAGTCTGGATTTGATTTTTGGATTTGCCGGCCTGACCGCTCGGCAATGGCGTTATAATTTGGATAAGATCACATCATTACGTCCGGACCATATCTCCGCCTATCAGCTAAGCATAGATGAAGGAACGGCATTGGAGGCACTAGCCAATCAAGGAAAATATTTGCCGGTGGACGCCGATGAGTGTGCTGCGCAATATGCTGCACTACAGAATGTTTTGGCTGCAGCCGGCTATGACCAATATGAAATTTCCAACTTTGCACGCAGAACAGACACTATTTCTTCACACGTTTCCGGTTCAGGCGTTAACTCGCTTCCGCGCAGCATATCTTACCGTTCTCAACATAACAGCAACTATTGGAACAAAATCCCGTACCTTGGACTTGGCCCGGGTGCTCACTCATTTGACGGAAGCAATCACAGAGAGTGGAATTTCCCTAACGTGGAAAATTACTGCAATCTCCAGACAAAAGAAATCCGCTCAGGTGAGACTCTCACGGAAAAAGACATCTTCAATGAATCCATCATGCTCGGCCTGCGCCAAACTGACGGTCTGGATTTAAACGCGTTAAACAAAGGCCTTCTAAAGACTACCCTCACTGCCATTGCCCGTTTGGAAGACGAGCATCTTCTCCTTCAAGACAATATTAAGGACAATGCCGGTAATGAGCAATTCATTATTAAAATCCCGACAGATAAATTTTTTATTTCGGACTCCATCATGCGGGACTTGTTTTTATAAAAACAGAACGTCCAAGGGTGCTTTTTTTATTAGTGGCAATAAAAGAAAACTCTCCACCACACGTCCTGTCTTTTGAAAACTTTTATCACGGATTTTCTGATAAAAAGCTTTATTAGCAAATGATCCAATGTGAATACAGGAACGCTTTGGTTGCAACGGCAATGAAAATCAAAACAATTAGTGATGAATAAATGATGCCTATTGCTCTCAAACGAGGAAGCCATTTGTTATTATTCCAGCCAATTGTCTGGAATGCGCTCCAGAAACCGTGGTTAAGGTGAAGCCAAAGGCAGACAAACCATAGGATATAAAGAATATAAATCCACAGATTTCCAAATGTAAATTCAAGTGATTCAGGACCATTGGCAGATTCATTCCCCATAAATTCCTGCAATTGCATCTTTGCCCAGAAATCTGTAAGGTGCAAACCTATTCCGATAAGAATAAGCAAACCAAGGATAATCATGTTTCTTGATGCCCAACCATCTGATTGAGACTTGTTTGCAACTGCATATCTAACAGGGCCGCGCGCTTTGTAATCTTGGATATAAAGGATAAATGCGTACACAATGTGTACTAAGAATCCAAACGCCAAAATTGGAACTATTGCTGTAATAATCGGCAGTTTCATAAAGTCACACCCTGCCTGAAAAGCTTCTCTGCTAAATAGATATAAACTATTAACGGAAGCATGAACTGTCAGGAATAAAATAAGAAATAAGCCGCTTATGCTCATAACCAACTTCCTGCCTATAGATTCTGTAAAAATATTTGACATAAACTGTTATCTGGTTTTTTGTGCGGCAAAGATAAAATGTAAGTTTCTAAAAAACAATAATAGGCACGCAAGTTGCATTTTTAGCCCTAAATAATTATTTTCGTGGTTGATTTGTAGATAAAGTTATGAAATTCAAGAGGGTATTACTTAAACTTAGCGGGGAAAGCATGGGCGGTTCCAAAGGGGCCGGCTTTGATTCTGACGCTATTAGGGCGTATGCAGAAGAAATTGCAAAGGCTGTAAAGGACGGAACTCAAATAGGAATAGTTGTTGGCGGCGGAAATATCTTCCGCGGAGTGACCGGTACAAAAACGGGTTTGGACCGTGTTAAAGGGGATCAGATGGGTATGCTGGCAACCGTAATAAACGGGATGGCCCTTGCTCAGTTCATAAAGGACAAATGGGTTAATGCCGAGGTGTTTACGGCTCTTCCAATGGAACCGGTTGCAAGATATTACAGTAAAGAAAAAGCAATTGAGGTTTTGGAGAATGGCGGTGTTGCAATTTTTACCGCAGGTACCGGCAATCCTTATTTCACGACAGATTCTGCCGCAGCCCTGCGGGCTTGTGAGATTGAGGCAGATGCGTTGCTAAAGGGGACGCGGGTAGATGGCGTTTATGACAGTGACCCGGAAAAAAATCCTAAGGCCAAAAAATACGATACTCTTACATTTGACAAAGCATTGGCTGATAATCTTAAAGTCATGGACCAGACAGCTTTTGCAATGTGCAAAGAGAGTGATATGCCGATAATAGTTTTTGATATAAAAACTCATGGCAACTTGACTAAATTGCTTGAGGGAGAGAAGATTGGCACAATAGTTACGATGAAATAAATTAACTGTTTTTTCTGAGAAACAATAATTATGAGAAAAATATTATGAGAAAAATTTTAATGTTATTGGCAGCCGTTTTGTTTACGGCAGGTGCTGCTTCCGCACAAAAGAGTGCAGATGCAGACGGTAACTATGTAAAAGTTGGCGAGCAAGTTCCAAGTTTCACCATAACAATGCTTAATGGTAAAACATTGAACATTAATAATTTGAAAGGTAAAGTTGTCTTGGTTAATTTCTGGGCTACGTGGTGTCCTTACTGTGTACAGGAACTTACAAGATTCCCGGAGGAAATTGTAAAGAAGTATGCGGGAAAAGATTTTGCAGTGATATGCATAGACAGAATGGACGGCAAGAGAGAGACTCGGGCAAAAGTAGAGGAATTCATGAAAGCTAAAGGTTATAATTTCCCTGTTGGCTTGGATGATGGCGGCAAAGTTTTTGGAATGTTTGCAACGAGCGGAATCCCAAGAAATTATGTAATTGACAAAGACGGCAAGATTGCCTATATAGGAGTTGGCTATGATACTGCGGAGTTCACAAAATTGCAGGCGGCAATAGAAGGGTTAAAAAAATAAATACTTGAGCATAAAGATAAATCCCTGGGCAAAAAGATAAATACCTGGGCATAAAACGAATTTAAACTTATAATTATGGATATTTCTGTTTCCAAAAATTGCATTGCACAGGCCAAAGACAAAATGGAAAAGGCTGTTGTGCATCTAGAGGAAGAGTTGAAAACTTTCAGAGCAGGCAAGGCTAATCCTTCTGTTTTCAATAACGTGATGGTTGATTACTATGGTACGCCTACAGCTATTTCAAAAGTTTCCTCTGTTTCTACGCCGGATTCCAAGTCTATTGTTATTCAACCTTGGGAAAAGAAGATGGTAGCGCCTATCGTTAAGGCTATTATGGACGCTAATCTTGGATTTACTCCTATTAACAATGGAGAGAATGTAAGAATTAATATTCCTCCTTTAACAGAAGAACGCCGTAAGGAGCTTTGTAAAGAGACTCGTACTTCCGGTGAGAATGCAAAGATGAGCGTTCGTACCGCAAGACGTGATGCCGTTGAGGCTCATAAGAAATTTAAAAAAGACGGTCTTGAGGAGGATATCTGCAAAGATGCAGAGGATGAAATCCAAAAGATGACAGACAATTGCGTTAAGAAAATTGATACGATTGTTGAGGCTAAGGAAAAAGAGGTAATGACCGTGTAGGGGAATTAAAATTTGAGAAAAAACAGGTCGGATTTTCCGGCCTGTTTTTTTATGCGATGTAGTTGTACATTTACAAGAGCAGGTTGCAGCCTTTCTGTTTTCCAGCCTGTTTTTTCTTGCCCGCGCATTTTATGTGCTGTTAGCCGTATGCATCGCATTGCAGCACCATTTTTTGCATCGCATTGCAGCACCATTTTTTGCACCGCATTATTGCACCCTTTTTTTGCACCACTGCGGAATAAATTTTTTCATCATTGCGGCACAGTTTTTTTCACTATCCTGGCACAGTTGTGCAAAACTGACTGATTTACAGCGGATTCCAAAATGCGGCTTAGAGAGGCCCAGAAAGGCTAAATTTTCCCCATCTGATTATCAGCAACTTACAGCTGTTTGTGGTTTTCTCGTGTACTTTATACTTTGTCACATGCTGTTAATCAGCAAGTTGCATTTTTGCCTTTCTGTGCGTTCTGAGAGGGGTTGCAGAATGGCTCCTAAGAGTACATTTAGAGGGGTTTTTTACGCAAGGGTACACTTATAGGAAGTTGTTACTCAAGCGTACACTTGTAGTAGTTTGTTACTCAAGCGTACATTCATAGGAGTTTTTTACACGTGTAGAAAAGTTTTCATAAATTTGATTCGCGATGGTCCCCCAAACCAAAAACGTTAAATATCATTCATAAAATAAACCGTCAAGATAAAATAGTGTTGCCTTTATGAAAAAGATAATAGTTTTACTGTGTGCAATATTATTGTGCGGATTAAGCGCAAATGCACAGAACCTCTTGTCGTATAAGGATTCATTAAAGATTTATGAGGGTACATGGAAATATGAGAACCCAACTACTAAAGAAATATTTATTATAAAATTAAAAGAATTTACAGACCGACAAGATAATGATGTTATCTATAGTTTTTACGGTACATATTCTTACTCAAAGGGAGGAGTAGAAATTACTAATACTCACAATGTATCATTGCCATTAAAATATTTGAATAGTTATACTGATGTTCCATTAAGTCAGTTGTCTAATGTACCAATTTGGATAGATTGCTGGTATGCTAAAAAATCCGGCTTATATTTTATGGACAAAAAATATAATAAAAATGAGGGTGGCGGATATGTACAATTACTTTCCACAAAGGCGGGAGATGAGAAACTTTTGTGGTATCCGCAGAATGGAGAGGGCGTAAGAGTTTATGTTACAGGTGAGCCGGAAGAACCGGAGGGATTTTCTGTTCCTGTAAATGTGGTGATGACAAAGGTGCACTAGATACACATGAACCGGCATTTTGCGTAGGGCGGCGTAGTAAGTAAAAAAAAAGACAAGCGTTTTTGCTTGTCTTTTTTTGTGCTTATTCGCGGATAGCTGCGATGCCCGGAAGGTCTTTGCCTTCAAGGTATTCCAACATTGCTCCGCCACCGGTTGAGATATAGCTTACTTTGTCTGCAAAGCCCATCTGATTAATGGCGGCAACGGAATCTCCGCCGCCAATCAAAGTAAATGCGCCGGCTGCCGTTGCTTCTGCAAGTGCCTTTGCAACTTGAAGTGTTCCGGAGGCAAACGCAGGCATCTCAAATACGCCAACGGGACCGTTCCAAAGAATGGTCTTGGAAGCAAGTATGACTTTTCTCCACTCGTCTATTGTATCTTGAGCTGCATCCATTCCCATCCAACCGTCAGGAACTTCTGTATTCTTGCAACGCTGAGTCTTGGCATCATTGTCAAACTTATCAGCAACAACAATACTGTCGGGAAAATAAAGTTTAACTCCTTTATCTTTAGCAGCTTTTACAATATCAAGAGCTAAAGGCATCTGGTCATCTTCACAAATGGAAGTACCAATTTTTCCTCCCTGAGCTTTTGCAAATGTGAAAGCCATTCCGCCGCCGATAATCATGTTATCTACTTTGTCCAGCAGGTTTTGAAGAATCCCAATCTTTGAGGAAACCTTTGAACCGCCGATGATTGCAGTTACCGGATGCTGAGGTGTCTTAAGTAATTTATCTATGTTAAGAATCTCTTTCTGCATGATGTAACCGAACATCTTGTCATTAGGGAAGTACTTTGCAATCAGGGCGGTAGAAGCATGAGCGCGGTGTGCAGTTCCAAATGCGTCATTAATGTAGCAATCTGCGTAAGAAGCAAGAGTCTTGGTAAATTCCTTCTGACTCTCTTTGACTTTTGTCTTTGCTTCTTTCTTAACCTCATCAGAAGCGTCATCCGCAAGTCCTCTGGGCTTGCCTTCTTCTTCTGCGTAAAACCTAAGATTCTCAAGCAATAATACTTGTCCGGGCTGTAAATTTTTAGCTTGATCCTGAGCCTTCATGCAATCCGGCGCAAACTCAATTTTAGTTCCCAAAAGCTCTTCTATCTTGTAGATAATGTGCTTTAAAGAGAACTTATCGGTAACGCCTTTAGGCCTGCCAAGGTGAGACATTAGAATCAATGCTCCGCCGCCCTCAAGCACTTTCTTAAGAGTAGGGATTGCAGCTCTGATTCTTGTATCATCTGTAATTTTAAAATTCTCATCCAATGGGACGTTAAAGTCAACTCTGACGATGACTTTCTTTCCATTAAAATTGTAAGTGTCAATGTTTTGCTGCATATACGTATGTGTTAAATTGTTAATTTCTTTA
>JAQWEK010000094.1:0-1189 GCA_028704975.1 Bacteroidales bacterium
ATATGATGAGGGTCATGGAGGAAACTGCTAAAATGACTACAAATCAAGTTAATGCGTAAGCGCAAATAAGTGTCGGCTGCGAATAAAATTTTGAGGTGATAATATTATGGCATCTTTGAAAGAGGTTAAAACAAGAATTAGTTCAGTGCAGAGCACCCGCAAGGTGACCTCCGCAATGATGATGGTATCCTCTGCAAAATTGCACAAGTCCCAGAATCTGCTCGGCAATATGGTGCCCTATCAGAAAAGACTGGATAAAATTGTTGCAAATTTTCTGTCCGGAGAAGTGTCTGTTAAAGATAATGAGGGAAAAGTGTCAAAAAATGATTCATCATTTGCGTCCCCTTTTGTTGCAGAGCGTCCTGTTAAAAAAATTGCAGTTGTTGCATTTTCTTCAAATTCAGCGCTTTGCGGTTCTTTTAATTATAACGTAATTAAAGAATTTACCTCTACGGTCCTTGAGTACACCGGTTCCCGTGCATCTGCAAATATGGCATCCGACGCAACTGCAGTACCTCTTTACAACCTTAAACAAGAGGATATTACAGTGTTTCCTGTCGGGAAAAAAATAGAAGAGGCTGCAAAAAAAATGGGCTTCAGCGTCCGGCCGTACATCCCAAAATCCGCAAATGCAGAACCGGATGTTTTGCTTCAGACTCTTGCTGCAAATCCCTCATATTCAGGTATTGCAAAGCTTGCCCGTAAGCTTATGCTAATGTATGCCGCAGGAGAAGTTGACAGAGTGCTGGTAATTTATCACCATTTTAAATCTACTGCAGTTCAGAAAGTTGAGAGATTTACTTACCTCCCGATAGATATGTCTGAGTATAAACACCCTGCAGACGGTGCGGAAAATTTGAATGATAAAAGCGGCGGGTATTTGAATAACTATATAGTTGAGCCTAACGCACCGGAATTGATTGCGGCATTAATCCCGCAAGTACTTAGTCAGAAGCTATATACTGCTCTTGCAGACTCTTATGCGTCTGAACATGCAGCCCGTACAATGGCAATGCAGGTTGCAACGGATAATGCCGATGATTTGATTCAGGAGTTGACACTTCAATACAACAAATCAAGGCAGCAATCAATCACTGCAGAACTGCTTGATATTATCGGCGGTACAATGAAATAAAAAAGGCGGCGCTTATCGGCGTTGCCTCAAAAATTTTAATCTTACGTGTTAATC
>JAQWEK010000094.1:1289-5704 GCA_028704975.1 Bacteroidales bacterium
CCAAGGGCTGTCCATTCACTATCCCTTCCTATTGGGTCACGGGAGTTCATATCTTCCTTCACCATTGAGCGCAATCGCTCCGGCTGCATATCCTCTTTAAAGCCGTCCATAATGTACGCTTCTCCGACAGCATCAACAACATACCATAACTCCGTCTTGCCGTTTGGATATCCCATTTTCTTTGCAATTTCATCATTTGGATGCACTTGGATGGATAGGTCATCTTTAGCGTTAATAAACTTCACCAGAATTGGAAACTTGCTGCCGTATTTCTTCCACACCTTCTCTCCGACCAACCTGCCTTTGTATTGCTCAATTAGCTGCGGCAACGTAGTGCCCTTATTATCAGGATTTTGGATTTTATCTTCATCGTTGTCGGCAAACAATCTTCTCTCCCTCTCTTGAGGGCTTTCTAAATAAAGCACGGATTCACTGCCTTCAACCGCTGAAATCTCCCACGACTCATCACCCCAAAGGGCATCTTTGCGTATAGAGAAAAAATTTAAGGGACGCATAACTAAATTTTACGTTAAGCGTCCCAAATATAAAAAATTATAATTTGCTTTGCAAATATTTTTTCCTAAAAGAAATTGCTAAGTGTTTCTAAAACAATGTAATTGCTACTGTTATACCTGCCATCACAATAGATACCATGCTCATCAATTTTATTAGAATATTCAGCGACGGGCCGCTTGTATCCTTAAATGGGTCCCCGACAGTATCTCCAACAACCGTAGCCTTGTGCGCATAAGAGCCTTTTCCGCCCAAATTGCCCTCTTCTACAAACTTCTTGGCATTGTCCCATGCTCCGCCTGAATTTGCCATAAAAATAGCCAAAACAAAGCCGCTGGAAAGACCTCCAATCAAAAGTCCAAGAACGCCTGCAACTCCAAATACAATACCTACAACGATAGGAGCTATTATAGCAAGAATTGACGGTCCAACCATTTCATGCTGAGCACTTTTAGTTGAAATTCCTACGCAGCGTGCATAATCGGGTTTGGATGTTCCCTCCAAGATGCCTTTGTCTGCCTTGAATTGTCTTCTTACTTCTTCAACCATTTTTTGGGCAGCACGTCCAACGGCACCCATCGTGAGTCCGCAGAACAAAAATGCAAGCATTGCGCCAATGAAAATTCCCGCAAGCACTTTAGGATTCATAAAGCTTACATTATACCAATCCATAAAGTCAGAAATTCCTGCACTTTGAACATCTTTTAAAGACTTTAATTGTCCTTCAATCGCAACCATTCCGTTAGCCGCTCCGTGAGCAACTCTGACAAGCGCAATTTTAATTTCATCGATGTAGGATGCAAGCAGTGCAAGAGCGGTCAATGCTGCAGAACCAATTGCAAATCCCTTTCCTGTGGCGGCAGTTGTATTCCCAAGAGCATCAAGCATATCCGTCTTGTTGCGGACATCCTCTCCAAGTTCGCTCATCTGTGCATTTCCTCCCGCGTTATCAGCAATTGGTCCGTAAGCGTCTGTTGCTAAGGTGATTCCAAGTGTGGACAACATGCCAACGGCTGCAATGCCAATTCCGTAAAGACCATAGCTTAAATTTTGTGAGCTGAACATATTTGCTACATCAAAATTGATTGCGCACAAGAATGCAAGAGTAATAGCAATACTTATTACTATTACTGGTATCGCAGTGGAAATCATACCGGTAGCAATTCCGGAGATAATAACTGTAGCGGGCCCAGTCTCTGCGCTTTGAGCTATTTTTTGAGTAGGCTTATAAGAGTGAGATGTGTAATACTCTGTGCTCTTGCCTATTATAACACCCGCAACTAGTCCGGCAATAACAGAAAATGATATTCCAAGCCAGTGGTCAAGTTTCAGAACATACAATATTATGAATGTAAAAATTGCAATACAAATGGCTGCCGTGTTCACTCCGATGCTTAATGATTTAAGCAACTGTTTCATGCCGGCTCCCTCTTTTGTCTTAACTAAGTATATGCCTATAACAGAAAGAAATACACCTACGGCGGCAATCAACATTGGTGCAAATACACCTTTAAGTTGTGCTTCCGGGGAGAAGGCAAATGCAGTAGCGCCAAGAGCTGCGGTTGCAAGTACGCTTCCGCAATAAGACTCGTAAAGGTCTGCTCCCATTCCTGCTACATCTCCGACATTATCACCGACATTATCTGCAATTGTTGCGGGATTTCTTGGATCATCCTCAGGAACTCCTGCTTCAACTTTCCCGACAAGGTCAGCGCCGACATCAGCGGCTTTGGTATAGATACCGCCTCCGACTCTTGCAAACAAAGCCTGTGTGGAAGCACCCATTCCGAATGTTAGCATTGTTGTTGTAATAACCACCAAGTCATTAGGATACACTGCGTGCAATATTAAGAACCATAGAGAAATATCAAGCAGTCCAAGTCCGACAACAGTAAGACCCATAACGGCACCGCTGCGGAATGCAACCTTAAGTCCGGAGTTCAAAGATTTCATTGCAGCGTTCGCAGTTCTTGCGGAAGCATAAGTTGCCGTCTTCATTCCAATGAAGCCTGCAAGTCCGCTGAAAAATCCGCCTGTAAGAAAAGCAAACGGCACCCAAGGATTTTGAATATTAAATCCATATGCCAATACGGCAAAAAACGCAGAAAGAATCACAAATACAATTGCGACAACTTTATACTGCTGTTTAAGGTAAGCCATTGCGCCTTGTCTTACATACAGCGCAATTTCTTTCATCCTAGGAGTTCCCTCGTCTTGTTTAAGCATCTGTTTGTAAAACAGATATGCAAATCCAAGTGCAACCAGAGATGCCAGGGGGACAAGATAGAAAAGTACGTTAGTTAAATTCATAAATGGTTATTTGATTGTTATTAGTTTAGAATGTAAATATATAAATAAAAGTAACATTACCGTTACTTTTATCATTCGGTCAAATATCAATATGTTTAAAAATTGCGTTTTGAAAGGTAAATGCACTTTGCTCTGTAATCTCTCCTGCGGCTAATTCATCACTTACTATTTTTAATGCCATGCCTTTTAAAATATCTATATTTGAGCCTGTTGTAGAGACTGTGTTTTTTTCTTCATCACTGTCGCGACGGCAACTCTCTTTATTCTTGTTGGATTTTCTCTCTCTATGCAGAAGAATTTTGGTCTGTTTGGCTACTGCGGGCGCAGGATTTATTACTTTAATTTTATTATCAGATACCTTGTTTATGGTGTTGATAAGGAATGGATAGTGCGTGCAGCCAAGCACAACATAGTCCGCTCCAGCTTCAATCATCGGGTCCAGATATTTCTTTACAAGTACCTCAGCCTCAGGTGTCTCTGTCTCTCCGCGCTCTACCAGTTCAACCAGTCCGTCTCCAACTCTCTCAATAATCTTTATATCATTTTCTCTTGCAAACTTTTCAGAAGTGTGTATATACAGTCGTCCGTTAAAAGTCCCCTGAGTGGCAAGTACTCCAATGACTCCTGTTTGCGTTTCAATGGCAGCCGGCTTAACTGCCGGTTCCATTCCAACAAACGGAATATCAAATTGTTGTCTAAGCTCGGTTATTGCTCCGGCGGTTGCGGTATTGCACGCGACAACAATGATTTCCGCACCCCTTTCAATTAGGAAGCGAGATATTGCAGTAGCCCTTTTTACTATCAAATCTTTACTTTTTGGCCCGTAAGGACAGTATGCAGAGTCTGATATATAGAAGTAATGCTCTGATGGCAAAAGTTTTATAAGTTCCTTCCAAACTGAAAGTCCACCCGCTCCAGAATCAAATATTCCAATCATTTTTTAACCTCTTAAGAGTACTATTTGAGAAATCAGTTACAAATATAACAAAAATGTTGCGTTTTACGGAAGAAATGCATCTGCATAAAGTAACCCGGATAGAAAATTTTGTCAAATACATAAAATTAAGTATCTTGCCAAGGCATTTTTGCACCAGAGAAAAACTATTACAAAATATTAATTAAAACAACACTACTAAAATTAACTTAAAATTTAACCAATGAAACGAATCACATTTGTTTTAGCGTTGCTATTGCTTTGTGTCCCTCAGTTTATGGGCGCACAGACAATGAAAGTAACGGGAACCGTAACCAGCGCAACGGAAAAGTATCCGTTGGAAGGTACGGGGGTTATGGTAAAGGGGACAAAGAATGGCGTTGCTACTGATTATAACGGTCAGTACGTGATAAATGTAAGAAAGGATGCCGTTCTTGTTTTCTCTTCAGTTGGCTATAAGACCGTTGAAATTCCGGTTAACGGGAGATCTGTCATCAACGTTGCCATGGAAGAAGATGCAAATCTTCTTGCAGAGACAATCGTTGTAGGATACGGTTCGGCCAAGAAATTAAGCACTGTCGTTGGTGCTGCTACCACGGTAAAGGCCAAGACCTTAAAGGATAAACCTACCATTAACGTAGCGGATGCACTTCAAGGA
>JAQWEK010000095.1 GCA_028704975.1 Bacteroidales bacterium
AGCATTTTCTCCATGCACGGTTTAATTTCCGGCTTGCAAAACTTTGAAATATCCTGTATATCGTAATTTACAGGAGGTATAAAAATTGATTTGCTTATGTCCCAAAAGTCATTCACAAAATGAGCACGTTCTTTTATGAGGTCACATATTTGTGTGATGTATTTTAAATCTGACGTTGCGTCTTGTTTTGTGGTTCCGCCACTGCAACTCATTTCTGATGAAGCCATTGCATCCGCAGCTTTTTTTTGCAGCACCGGAAGAAATTCTACTGCAAGCTGTTTTGCGGTTCTGGCTCTAAGATATTGTTCATTAAACCACTTTGCTTTTTCCGGATTAAATTTTGCTCCGGATTTTATTACTCTGTCAAATGAGAAAGCTTTTGAAAGTTCATCCAGCGTAAATATTTCCTGCTCCGTTCCCGGATTCCATCCAAGAAGCGCAAGCATATTTACGAAGGCCTCCGGATAGTATCCGTCCTCTCTATAACCTCTTGATGTTTCCCCCGTTTGGCTAACCCATTTAAGAGGGAATACGGGAAATCCAAGGCGGTCTCCGTCTCTCTTGCTTAATTTCCCTTTTCCGTCCGGTTTAAGGAGCAATGATAAATGTGCAAAACGCGGCTGAGAATCTTGCCAGCCAAAAGCCTTATAAAGAAGATAGTGCAAAGGAAGAGAAGGAAGCCATTCGGCTCCTCGGATAACATCTGTGATTTCCATCAAATGGTCATCTACAATATTTGCAAGATGGTACGTTGGAAGTTCGTCTGCGGCCTTCCATAATACCTTGTCATCAAGTGTGTTGGTTTCGACTTCCATGTGACCGCGGATTAGGTCGTCCATTACAACGGTCTGGCCTTCCGGTATCTTAAATCTTATTGTCCAATGATTTGTATCCTTAAGGAGCTGTTCAACCTTATCTGCGGAAATTGTTAAAGAATTCTTTAATTGATTACGGTTCTGGTAATTATAAATGAAAGTAGAATGATTTGCCTCTGCTTTATTTCTACTGGCCTCCAGTTCTTCCGGAGTATCAAAAGCGTAATACGCATCTCCGCTCGCTATCAGTTGCTCTGCATATTTGCGATAAATGGCTTTTCTTTGACTTTGGCGATATGGGGCAAACGGATGCTCTGCACTTGACTTTTCAACTACATTGCCCTCTTTATCAATACCTTCTGTCGGGAGTATATTACACCATTTTAAAGATTCTATGATGTACTTTTCTGCTCCGGGCACAAAGCGCTGCGAATCAGTATCCTCAATTCTTAAAACAAAAACTCCTCCCTGCTGCTTTGCGTATAGATAGTTGTAAAGCGCTGTTCTTACGCCGCCCATGTGCAGCGGTCCTGTTGGACTCGGGGCGAATCTTACTCTTGTAACTCTTTTCTCCATAACTGTTTGCAAAGATACAAAAAAGGCAGATTTTTAATCTGCCCTTATTGATTGTTAGTCTTGTGTTTTGTGAAGGAAGGAATTATCCGTTGAAAGAATGTTTCTGCCGTCTATATGTTTTAGCACATATCCCTTACTATCAAACTCTTCCATGTTTTTTTTTATTTCATTTTTTTTTCCTTTCCTCATATATGCAGGTTCATTTTCCAGCCTCAGAATATCGCTGTCATCATCTACAATAAGCGCAGGCCGTTCTCCTTTTGCATACTTACTGGTGTAAGGCATGGCTATAGCCCCCTCTCCAATCTCCACTTCTTTGCCGGTATAAGGATTTTTAGGGTTGCTTACGATAGTCTTTTTAGCTTCTCCCAAGTCTATTCCCTTTTTCTCATCTCCCTCTCTGTCAACAATATGAACGTTGGGATTTGCGGCTTCTATCTCCGGGAGATTCTGTACGTCAAAACCTGTTGCGACAATTGTGACGCTGATTTTTTCTCCCATTGATTTGTCATTGATAATACCTCTTTTAAACTTGCTTGCATTGCCGGTGTAACTTGCAACGTGCTGGACGGCCTGGTTAAGTTCAGACATTTTAACAACATCATCTGAGCAACATACATACATTAGCACGCCTTTACAAGTTGACAAATCGCAGTCATTCAGAAGAGGTGATTCAAATGCTTGCTTAACAGCCTCTTGCGCTCTATCCGTGCCTTCCGCTTCGCCAATTCCCATAATAGCCATTCCGCCGTTTTGCATTACCATTTTGACATCTGCAAAGTCAACATTGATAAAGCCCGGCTTTGTGATGAACTCAGAAATACTCTTTACGGCAATGACTAATACCTCATTGGCTTTTTTAAATGCCTTTGACATTGCAAGGTCTCCAAAAACTTTATAGATTTTTTGGTTATCAATAATCAAAATACTGTCAACCTCTTTCTGCAATTTTCTTACGCCTTGCATTGCTCTGTTGACTTCCTCCTTTCCTTCATCTCTGAAAGGAATTGTGACAACCGCTACGGTAAGTTTGCCCATCTCTTTTGCAACCCTTGCAATAACGGGTGCCGCACCTGTTCCGGTACCGCCTCCCATACATGCAGTTATAAACACCATCTCTGTATTTCCCGACAGCGACTCCTTAATAGCAGGTATTGAGGCTTCTGCTGCGAGTTTTCCGCGCTCCGGATCACATCCCGCGCCAAGTCCTTTAGCCAGGTTGCCGCCAAGTTTAATCTTCTCTGCAACGGGGCTTAACTCTAGAGACTGGACGTCTGTGTTGCAAATCATAAGGTCAACATCCTTAAGATTTTGATGGAACATCTCCGTGACAACATTAACGCCTCCGCCTCCAACTCCAATTACTTTTATAATTGGCTTGCTGGTAGGAAACTCCTCTGGGTAATCGGAACTTTCCGGTCCAAAAAACTCGTTATCTTCCATGTTATATAATTTTTATAAATTTCTAATAATAAGAGTATTATGCTTCATCTGAAAAATTATTGCTAAACAGGTTAGCTCCATTTAGGAACCCGCCAAGAAGACCTCCGCTCTTGCTCTTGCCGTTCCTTTTATCCTCCGTTGCGTTATCCTCTTCAGCCCTTGGAGCCTCTTTCTCTTTTCTTCTTCCCCATCTGCTCAATCTTGCTTTCCTGGTCTCCGCCGGTGCAGCAACTTCCGACTCCGCCTGATCTTCCTCAACTTCCGCCGGAAATTCTATTACGGAATTTTCACAGCTAATAGCTTCATTTTCCATCATTTGAAAACCGTGAATAAGGAGACCTACCGCGGTTGAGGCTGCTGTTGTTTTTGCTCCGTCAACTGAAGTTTCATCTATTGTATAACCGGTAGGGCATGCCGTTCTTGCCTCCATGCCGGTAACATAGTTTGCAAGATTTGTAATATTTTTAATCTGCGCTCCGCCGCCGGTTAAAACCATACCGCTTCTTATTGCATCTTTAAATCCGGACTGCTCTATATGCCAGCATGCGGCTTCCAGAATTTCTTCCATTCTGGCCTGGATAATTTTTGCTAAAGTCTTAAGTTGAATCTCCTTATCATTGCTGCCCCCAACTCCTTGAATTAGAATTGTCTGGTTAGCATCTGCATAATCGCTGAAGCAGCACCCGAACTGTCTCTTTATTTTTTCTGCCTGTCTCTGGGAAATACCGCAGCCAATGCAAATATCTTCCGTAATACTGTTGCCTCCAAAGGGGATAATACCTGCATGTCTGATGATATTGTCTTGAATTATTATGACATCCGATGTGCCGCCGCCTATGTCAACCAGTGCAACGCCAACTTCCATCTCTTCATCAGTCAATACGGCCTTTGCTGATGCAACAGGCTCTAGAACAAGGTCGATAAGACCAAGTCTGTCCATTTGTAATACATTTTTAATAAGTTGTTTGGAGTTCTCCTTTCCGATGAACAGTTTAAATCTGGAGACTATGCTTTTTCCCATCATTCCCACAGCCTCTTTAACGCTCATGTAATTGTCAACATTGTAGGATTGAGGAACGGCGTAAATAACTTTATATCCATCCTCAAATGGGGAATCATACATTCTGTTTGTAATGTCATTAATTTCCGGTTGGGTTATCATCTTGTCGGCCTCTTCTCTCTGAATTTGGAACGGAGCCGGACTGACGCACTTAATATCCTGTCCTGCAATGCCCACAAACACCTGATTGACTTTTTTGCCAATTTGTGTTTCTACGGCTTTTACGGCAGGAGCCAAAGACATCAGCGCCTGTTTAACGTTTACAACTCTTCCTCTTTCAATTCCCTTGGATGGCACCTCGCTGTATGCTATTACCTTTACTCCATTAGCTGTCCTTTCACCGACGGTGCAAACAATTTTTGTTGTTCCAAGATCAACAGCTGCAATTAAATTCTTCATAATAATTTTAAAAATTAGGCAGTGTTTTTATTTTTTATATATTTTATAATCTACTTATAATCAGTTTATTGTCGTAATACTGTTTTCAGTTGAATCTGCCGGTGCAACTGTGCTTACTATCTTAAGCGTATCTGCCGGAACGTCCCATGCTTTCTCTTGTCCGGCAAGCGTGCATACAATCTGTTTTTTAAATTTCAAATTCACAGTACTGTACTTGTCCCATCCCGCATTAGGTATTACATATTTATAAAAAGCGTAAAGTTTCTTAAATTTCTGCTGCATGTTATCCAAATCTCCAAAAACAATTCTCTGCTTTCCAACTCTTGTATACATGGCAACATCTCCGTTTTGCTGGAAGTATATTTGCTCAATTTGTGCATTCCAGAATGGATTGTCAGCCAGGAATTTACCAAGTTTTAAAAGTTTGCGGATGCAATCCGTACTGTCCATCTCCTTAAGCGTTTGCCTTTCCGGATTTATTGATATTGGAATGTATCCCGTTGCAATAGGGACATAAGAGGTATACTTTTCAATAAGCGGAAATACAAATGCATCTTCATCAATATAAAAACCTCCGTTCTCAGTCTCAATTCTCATCACCGGCTTGCGCTGTTTAATTTGGACATTTAATATACCGTCGCGAGTAAGAGAAATTTGACTCTCCTTTACGGCGCTCTTCATATTCAGCAAGTTCTCCAAGTTGCCCAAATTTATTTTACAGTTTCTCTTCCCAATTACATTACCGTCATAACTGTTAATAATTTCTAGTACTTCACTTTTGGAGACAAATTTATTTAATGAACTGTCCAGCAAAGTGACGTGTACGGCGCGGCAGCGTTCATTTACAATATTCTGGCTGACAATCCATTGTGCGCTCCAGAAGTATGCCACAAGTGCCGCTGTCAGACATATGTAAATAAATATTATTAAAAATTTGCGCCACATAATTTGTCTCCGGACGGTTATTTTTTACCTCCGTATTTTTTCTCTATAAGTTCTGTTATCGGTTCTATGAACCTGTCAATGTTGCCCGCTCCAAAAGTTACAAGCAAGTCTATTTTATTTTCATTTAATCTCTTCTCTATCAACCCAATAAGCTCTTCCTTCACTATCATTGTCTTATCTGCTGCAGTAACTTTGTCAAATATGATTTTGGAAGTTACGCCCGGAATCGGAAGCTCTCTTGCAGGATAAATGTCTAATAGGATAAGTGAGTCCAGCATGCTAAGGCTCTTTGCAAAGTCAGGTGCCAGATCTCTTGTTCTTGTGTACAAATGAGGCTGGAAAATCCCGGTTACTCTTCTTCCGGGGAATGCCTCTTTTATAGAACTGATGGTTGTGCTTATCTCCTGAGGATGATGAGCATAATCGTCTATATAGGTGATTTCCGGAGAGTTATA
>JAQWEK010000096.1 GCA_028704975.1 Bacteroidales bacterium
GCCGAATCGTCAATGAAAACGTGTATATTCTTATGTTCCTGCAGATAAGAAGCGGGATTCATACTGTCAACATCACCCTCGACAAGTGCTTTTACAGAGTTTCCGGAACCTTCTCCCCAAGCCAAAAAATAAATTTCTTTGGACTTAAGAATTGTTGCAATCCCCATTGTTATAGCATAATAAGGAACATCTTCCACACCAAAGAAATCACTTGCCGCTGCAACTCTAGATGAGTAGTTAAGCGCAATCATTCTTGTCTCAGAGTTATACGCGGAAGCCGGCTCATTCATTCCCATATTACTGGTAATCAATATGTCTATACCACCTACCTTTGCTATTTCATCCTCAAAATCTTTGCAATATTTCTGGACATCATCCATCTTATTGCTCTTTATATAATGAACATTCTTTGCGGGAACATCCACATCATCAACAAGGCATTCTTTAATAAATCTGTAATGACTCTGTAATTCATTGCGGTCCAATGGATAGAAATCATCCATATTAAAAACCTCAATGTTTTTGAAACTTAGCCTCTTTGCTTTAACAGCATTAATCATCTCATCATAAACTGCAAGACATGTAGAAGTAGAGGCAAGTGCAAGAACAAGATTTTCTCCCTTCTTTGCCTTCTCATTAGACTGTTTAATAACCTCATCTACAATAATCTTGGCTGCATCAGCGGCCTCATTGAAGATGGTTACCGGTAATTTTTCATACCTCTTTGAAAAACTTGGCGTTAAAAACATTTTGTATTGTGTTTAATAAATTTCTTTATCCAGACAAGCTGCTGTTTCCAAACAATTTGCCGTCTTTTATTTTAATGCGTTTCTGAGATTAACAAGCTCTTTCACTAAAGGTTCCATTAGACATAATTTCAGCATATTGGCTCCATCTGATTTTGCCAGCGACGGCTCGGGATGCGTCTCAATAAACAATCCGTCCGCTCCAACCGCAAGCCCTGCCTTTGCAAGATGCGGAATAAGCCAAGGCTCCCCGCCGGTAACTCCGCTCATTTGATTAGGCTTCTGCAATGAGTGCGTAACATCCAAAACCACAGGAAATCCAAATTTTTGCATTTTTGGTATTCCTTTAAAATCTACAACCAAATCATCATAACCAAAGGTTGTTCCTCTCTCCGTTAATATCACTTTATCATTTCTTGAATCCGTGACCTTCTTTGCTGCAAATTGCATGGATTCAGGAGATAAGAACTGTCCCTTTTTAATATTCACATATTTTCCCGTCTCTGCCGCAGCCTCCAGCAATTCTGTCTGCCTACATAAAAAAGCGGGGATCTGAAGCATATCCACATCATAAGATGCGGCAAGCTCGGCCTCCGGGACACTGTGAATATCAGTAACTATAGCGATTTTTAATTCTTTTCTGATTTTCTGAAGTATAGAAAGGGCCTCTTTGTCACCAATCCCGGTAAATGAAGAGATACTGGAGCGATTAGCTTTTTTGTAAGATGCTTTAAATATGAAAGGCACCTGATATTTCTCTGTAATAGCTTTAAGCTCCTTGGCAATTTTAAATGTAATCTCCTCACCCTCAACCACGCAGGGACCGGCAATAAGAAAAAACATTCCGTTTTTGTAATCCTTTACATTCTCTATAGCTAAAGGTTTCATGCTTTTTTTGTTTAAAATTATTATGTAAGAAACAATGTTACAAACTGCAACCGGCCACAAAAGAGACGCAATAAGCAGGCCGCTCCATTCAACGGCCGCAAAGTTACAAAATATACTTTATAAAAACAGAGTAAAAAGGGTGTAAAGGTTCAATTAATATAAACCATATATTGACAAATTAATATTTATATTTTGGCCATAACCGTCTAATTCTCTGACGGATTTCATCTTCTTTCTTATTCTCCCCGGGGTCATAAATTTTGGTGCCGCTCATTTCTTCCGGCAAAAACTCAAGATCGGCAAAATTGCCGGCATATTCATGCGCGTACTTATAACCGTCTGAATATCCAAGCTCTTTCATAAGTTTGGTAGGGGCATTTCTTAAATGCAGCGGAACAGATAAATCACCCGTTTGCTCAACATAAGCCGTTGCTCCATCAATAGCCGTAATGACGGAATTGCTCTTTTGACTGGTTGCCAGATAGATAGCACACTCCGTAAGCGGAATGCGTCCCTCCGGGAGTCCAATCTGCTGGACAGCCGCAAAGGTGGATTGCGCAAGAAGGAGCGCATTGGGATTGGCAAGACCAATATCCTCTGCAGCAAGTATAACCATACGTCGTGCTATGAACAGAGGATCTTCACCGCCCTTCAACATCCTTGCAATCCAGTATACGGCAGCATTCGGGTCAGAACCGCGCATGCTTTTAATGAATGCGGAAATAATATCATAATGCTGTTCGCCGTTCTTGTCATACATTGCCATGTTCTCTTGCAGCCTATTGGTTACAAGTTCATTGTCAATAACAAGCGCATGAACATGATCACTTGAACTCTTGCCCGATTTTTTATCAGATTTTGCAGATTCTCTTGTCAATGAACTTACTGCAGAAGACGCTTCATAAGTGCTTGTAATTATCTCCAAGATATTCAGTAATTTGCGGGCATCACCTCCACTATATCTGAATAGCGCCTCTTTCTCTTTCACCTTAATATTTAGAGTCTTAAGATATTCATCTTTTTCGAGCGCACGGGTAAGCAATGTATCTAAATTCTCCGCTGTAAGTTCTTTTAGAACATAAACCTGGCATCTGCTTAAAAGCGGGCTAATCACCTCAAATGAAGGATTTTCCGTAGTTGCGCCAATAAGGATTATAGTACCATCTTCAACTGCCCCAAGCAACGCATCCTGCTGGGACTTGCTAAAGCGGTGAATCTCATCAATGAAAAGAATAGGGGTCTGTCGTGAGAAAAAATTTTTATCCTTGGCCTTTGCTATTACTTCTCTAACTTCCTTAACTCCAGAACTTACAGCAGACAGTGAAAAGAATGGACGATTGAGCTGCTTGGATATTATGTACGCCAGCGTGGTTTTGCCAACTCCGGGAGGGCCCCATAAAATGAAGGATGAAATATTCCCGGTATCAATCATGTTGCGTAAGATTGCGCCTTTGCCAACAAGATGCTCTTGTCCAACGTATTCATCTAAGCTCTTGGGTCTTATGCGCTCCGCCAGTGGAATCCCGTTTCCTGCAATATTTAATTTTTCCTCACTCATCCCCACAAAGTTAATCTTTTTTTGCAAGTCATTTGCAGCGTTTCGCTCTGCCTTACTTCTCGCTAATGATTTCCTGAAGAAAATCATTGCTCGTACGAAACGGACTCGCTCAACCACTTACAAATGACCTTGCAATAAAAATTAAGGAAAGATTAATTTAATTAAGTAATGATAATAAGGCCGTCAGGCCCGCTACCGCAGCGAGCATGCAAACTATTTCCATATAATGTTCTCAACCTTCCATTTATCCTTAGGTGCTGGATTCTGCGCAGGATAACCCATTGGGATTACATTTAGAGGCACCAGATTATCAGATAGTCCCAAGATTTCTACAAGCTTGTTGCATCGCTCAACATCCGGATATAAACCTGTCCAAACGGCGCCCAGTCCAAGAGCATGGGCTGCAAGCAGGATGTTTTCAGTTGCAGCGGAACAATCGTCAATCCAAAAATCTTTTCCGCCGCCCGAAATCATCTTTTTTGTATCTCCACAAACAACTATTGCCATTGGTGCTTTTGCCGTCATTCCTGCATTGCGCAAATTCATTCCTATTTTTGTAAGCAGCTCTTTATTAGTTACTACAACAAACGCCCAAGGTTGTTTATTCATTGCAGAAGGTGCGGCCATTCCGGCCTTCAAAATCTTCTCAATTTTCTCTTTTTCAACGGTCTTGTCCTGATATGCTCTTATGCTTGTGCGGGTCATAATGCAATTAAGTATAACTCCGGCAGAATCGCATTTTTTTCCATTTTGTGCATTTGATGTAGCCGGCATAACTACAAGCAAAGCAATTGCTAACATTGTTAAAACCACAATTTTTTTCATATCCTAATTGTTCAAAATATTAAACTTACTTGTAAATATAACTCAAAAATTATTCAAAATCCATCACCATTGGCACTGCTTGTTTTTTATAACCCTCATTTGGCATAAGTACAGTACAGTGAACAAACTTCGCGCGCGTGCTCCGGAAGAAGCACGAGGTTATGAGTTTTTGACCTGATTATTTGCCGCGATTATTATGCAGTATTTGCTCATTGCTTGCATTTTACGGTCAAAGTGGTTGAGTAATCCATGAAAAAACTTGTCATTTTTATCGTTGCAATACTGTCTTGTATTGCTGTGAGAGCTCAGAGTAAACATGTTGTATATCAAGGCGATGTGGAGACCGGATATTCTTTGGGTATAGCCGACGGTTTTGATATGGACAGATTCCTTTTGCATACTTGCCACGGCGTAAAAATAGGAGAGCATTTTGGAGTTGGCGTTGGCGCGGGAATAGAGTACTACTTCCAAAGCGGGAATGACTTTGTAACCGTTCCCGTATTTGCCAGAGTAAAAAAGTCTTGGGATGTATCCAAACGTAATGTTTTTTTTGTGCTGGCCGATACCGGCTGTGCTTTTGCAGATGGTGGCAATGACTTTCTCCTATCGCCGATGATAGGAATAAGTCATAAAATACTTAAAAACCAAGCACTTAATTTCTCTTTTGGGTGCGATGTGACCACTTTTGCCCTGACGTTCAGAGTAGGGTGTCAGTTCTAAATTATTTTTTGCTGTGTTTTTTGGTGCAATCAAAGAGTCGTGGGCTATTTAACATAATATAAATTGTATGAAAAATAAAAATAAAAACTGACGCCGTCATTAATTAATAACGGCGTCTTAGTTTTAAAGATCATATCACTCTTTTAAAGACGTAGATTTTTTTTAAAGTTAATCTTCATGCCGCTTCATCTGGCGGATAATCTTGTTAATTATGCTCTGAATATTCTCATCCGGCTGTATGATATTGTAGCTTCCCCAGAATTCGGGATCAGAAAAATCATTAACACGCTTTGACAGGATATCCTTCATGTGAATTTTCCTGTCTTGATCAAGTTTAAGGCCGGCAGGATTATCTGTATCAGTAACAGCAAGTTCCCCGACTATAGTATATTTGTTTTTCATCCAGTGATGCTTGTATTTAGCGCTAAATTTCAATTCCATCCTGGAATAATCAAACATGTACTTTTGGCCAACCTTCTTATAATTAACCTCATACGTGGCATCCTCAACCTTCAGCGTGGCATCAACCGGTTTCTTGCGAATAAAATACTTCCATGCATCATTTGTAACATCAACATTCATTGAGAAAGTTGCCTTAAGCAGCGCAAGTGTCTCACTGTCAATATAAAGCTCACCTTTATACAAACACTCTTTTACAACGCTGTCCTTCTGATTAAATTTGAGAACGTAAATCTTGTGGTTATTCTCAACAATTGGGTTACCCAAAGAGAAATCATAATAATCCGGTGCAGACAGCGCATCAGTCCCAATAAACGGGTACTTAATTATGTCTGTGTACATTGCAGAAAGCGGCCCCCCCTGCAATTTCATAATGATTGTATCATTTACATTGGAATTTTCATTACCCCTACCCTTGTAAATAGC
>JAQWEK010000097.1 GCA_028704975.1 Bacteroidales bacterium
AGACAAGCATAGGTCAAAGGTGGACAATTAGGTGTTAAATTTTGTGCCTAAATCGTTACCGATAACAAGTTTGGAAAAATAAAAGCATTGACTTTTAAGCATATAAGAGGAAAGGTTCACCGACCTATCTCTCCGCAAAAGGTCTAAGACAGACAAAAGAAGATCTAAGACAAATCCCATAAAACCTTATTTATGGGATTTTTTATTGTTTGTTACTGACGTCTGAAAGTCAAGGAAAAGCCAAAAAACGACAGAGTCCCATTACTGTATAATATACCCTAAAATTAGCACCATTTTGCAAGGGGAAAATAATACATAAATTGTAAAACAAAATGGAAAAAGGTATGTTAAAACGAGAACGTTATTCAGCATCGTTCAAGGCCAAGGTAGTACACGAGCTGTAGTTATAATGAAGAACTTATCAGAAATAGGGCAGTTGGCATGTGATTTTTATCCGAAATATGGCAGTGCAAATGTTGATTTTATCCTAAATATGGCAGTTGCATAAAAATATTCATTACCTCTGAGTAGTTAAAATCTATGTTTATGTAAGAAACTATGTTCACGCCCAGAAGAACATGTAGTTGAGTTAGATAGTGATATGGCTCAGGTAGTAATAGGTGTCAGACGAAGTGGAAAGTCAACATTATGCTACAATTTGCTTAAAGAAAAAGGAGATCCATTTGCTTATGCAAACTTTGACGATGAGCGATTCTTAGATATGACATCTAAAGATCTTAATACAGTGTTGGAGGTGCTATATAAAATTTACGGAGATTTTAAACGCTTGTTTTTAGATGAAATTCAAAATGTATCCGGTTGGCATCTATTCGTCAACAGACTACTCCGGCAGGGAATTCATGTTATTCTTACAGGATCCAATGCAAAGTTATTAAGTGGTGAACTTGCTACTCACCTTACAGGTCGGCATGACAAAATCGAGCTTTTCCCTTTTTCCTTCTCTGATTTTTGTCATTGTAAAGGAGTTGACTTGAAATTGCAGACCACTCAAGGAGAAGCATACAGAAGGAGTGCTTTTGATGAGTACCTGAGGCAAGGCGGATTCCCGGAACTATTACATAAAAAGAGCAAGACTGGCTATGTTAGCAATCTGGTTGATAATATTCTAAAGCGAGACATAGAGCAAAGACATAAAATCAAATACGTCAGAGCATTTGAACATCTGGCACAACATTTATTGAATGTTTCTCCTGTAATAATAGTCGAAAAGAATTTGGCAAATCTAATGGGCTTCAAATCTCATCATACCGTAGATAATTACATTGGATATTTGAAAGAAGCATATCTATTGTCTGGACTGCCAAAATACTCAGTGAAAAGCAAACAGAGAATTCGTGACGAAAAGATCTATCCGATAGACGTAGCTCTTATGGATGGTAGAGAGGATGCTATGGCTGGAGAAAATCTGGGATGGAGATTAGAAAGCATTGTTTATATTGAACTGTTGCGGAGAAATAAACCACTTGAGCGAGATGTTTATTATTTCAGGAATGCAGATGGCTATGAAGCCGATTTTGTTGTGTGCAAAGGAAACAAAGTTGAGGGAATATATCAGGTTTGTTATGATTTGTCAAAAGAAAAGACCCGTTCGCGTGAAATTAGGGGTTTACTGACTGCTTCTAACCAGACGCGCTGCAACAATCTTTTCCTTATTACTGATTTTCAACGGGAAGAGTTGGAACAGAAAGGAAAGACAATAAAGATAATCCCTGCATACGAGTGGTTAATTCAAGATGTTTAGTTATTGATAAATTTTGGGAGTGTTAGATAAACTGTGTTAAACAAGGATAAAGGATTGTCTTTTTACAATACCAATCCTATAGAGTCTGATGCACATAACATGCTTTTTGAGCCTTGTGGCGAGGGACTAGAATTTCTAAAAAACAGACGTGCGCTTAAAGATAACATAATTTTAATCAAAATGTTACAGGGGAAAAAATCTGCAGTGAATCAACTGTGGATTTTTTTTTTAGTTTTGTAGTGTGGCGACCAAGATCCGCATCTGATTACGGCGACTTTTTACTAGACGGCAACCAAGAATCCCACAAAAGAGTTTGGAATTTTATAACCTTATAAATAGGGCTATTATAATAAGTTGCTAAAATTAATCATTCACTTTAATATTTAATTATATGAAAAGCAAAACTTTATTTTTGTTGATCACAGCATTGTTGTTTTCTTTCAGCTTGAGCGCTCAAGAAAAAGACACATGCAAGCACAAGATGTGCGTCAAAATGGGTGCCGCGGCTACTCAAATTAACGATGTCCGTTATAACCAGTACGGTGTTGCCGTTAACAGACTTCAGCTTTCCGCTGAGGACAGAGACGGCATACTAGTATTTGAAGCTCCGGATCAGAGTTATAAATTATGGTTTGATAACAGAGTTCAAGTTGACGGAGCTACATTCTTTGGCAATGATAAAAACTTTGACAAGATTGGAGACGGTGTCTCAATCAGAAGAGCCAGATTTGCAGTAAAAGCCAAAATAAAAGATTGGTACGGTGAGTTAGACATGGATTTTGCCAACGGAGTATTTGAGCTTAAAGATGCTGTTGTAAGTTACTTTGGCGTAAAGAATTTTGAATTTACAGCGGGTAACTTTAAAGAGGGATTCTCCATGGAAGAGACAACTACTTCCAGATATCTTCCCTTCATTGAGCGTCCTATGGTTGTAGGCACGTTTGCTCCTTCCCGTCACATTGGCATTCAGGCAACTTACAGCAACAAGGCAATCCTTGCTATTGCAGGAGTTCATTTTCAGTCTGTTGAAGATTCGGAAATTAGAACTAACGTAGAGGATAATAACAAAGATTACGGCCGCAATACAGGTCATTCATTTACAGGCAAATTAGTTTATATGCCTTTCTATGATAAACAAGATTACGGTTTGCATTTTGGTGCTGCGGCTTCTTACAGAGTGCCAAAATCAGACATGGCAACCAGCGAGTATGGTGGAGTAAGATACAGTACCAGAAACGGCACATCTATTAATCGCAAGAAATATCTTGATACAGACGTTATTCCAAACGTTGACCATGATTTCCTGTACGGTTTTGAACTTGCAGGTTTCTACAAAAGTTTAAGATTCCAGAGCGAGTACATTGGCAACAACACTTATATCAAGAATGACGGTCCAACTTATAAATTCAACGGATGGTATGCTTATGTCGGATATCTTCTGTTTGGCGGTCATCAGAGATATAACACGGCTGAAGGAGAATTCACACAGCCTTCCAGAGGTCACAAATGGGGTGATGTTGAGGTACTTGGAAGATATGAGTATTTGACTCTTAATTCAAAGAATATCTATGGAGGTTCCGGTCAGGCTTACACATTAGGTCTAACATATTACATTACAAATAATGTAAAAATAGAGGTTAACTACCAGTACAATGATAACGACCGTTATGCAAACGGAAAGGGCAAACTTAAGACGGGTTATGACGCAAGCGGAAAAGCTACCAGCGACTATACAAAGATAGTTGATAAGAAAGGCAAAGGCGGCGTAGATTATAATATGCTTGCAATGCGTTTTGAAGTTGACTTCTAGTAACTACAATGGAACACATTGAATATTAGAAATATATAGAATAATAAAATAAATGAAATATATTATGAAGAAATTTTTAACAGTAATCATGACAGTTCTTGCATTGTCATTGGTGATGTCTTCATGTGTAAAAGACAAAATGTTTGTGGGCGACCCTTCAATTTCAAGCATTGTTTTTTCGCCTACATCAGTAACTCCGTACGACGAGGTAACTGTTTCCGCAACTCTTTATGATCTTAGCGGAATAAAATCAGCAATAGTTAATTATAAGGTTAGCGGCGGAAGCTCTTCCGCTGTTGCAATGACTGCAAGCGGAGATACTTACTCTGCAAAAATTCCAGTTCAGGCGGATAAGGCTGTTGTTGCCTTCACTATTACTGCAATCAGCAATAATAACAGAACCACAACGTCTGTTTCACAAAGCTATACTGTCGGGATACAATATGGTGAACTTAACGATATTAGATTAAATGAACTTAACTCTTCCACCAAGTTTATAGAGATTTACAACCCTACTTCAAAACCAATTGTTATTGGAGGAATCAAGTTTGCAAAAAATGCTGCAGATGCATATTTTGTAGATGCAGCCGGAGCTACCTTACAAGTTGCAACAGGTACGGTGCTTAACCCAAAGAGCTATGCGATAATGGGTTGCAAAGGCGCGGATTTAAGCAGCACTGCAACAACCGCAGGCGCCCTTTATCTTGGAACGTCTACAACAGGTTTGTCGGGTTCTAAATCTTTGCTTGTTATAATGCAAGATAAAGATGGAAACAAGATTGACAGCTTTGTAAATTCCGCAGTTGCAACTCCTGCAATAACAGATACATGGGACGGGGCGGTAGAATACACATTTACGGATGCCTCACGTGTTCCGGACGGAAGCGGAGATTTTTATTCATTAACAGACGGAACTCCGGGTGTAACCAACGGAACTACACCTTCCGCTGACAAGTTCACTCATAAATTGAACTAATAGCAGATAAGATTTGATATTAGCATTCTGTAATTTAATCACAGAATACTAATATCTGATTTAAAATAAGTTAAAAAGAAAAATATGGCAAAAGAAGAGATGAAAATTGGAGAGATATCAAAACCTCGTTTTGAATTCCGTTCTTTCGGGCAGAGTTTCTGCAAGGCGGCCGAAAGAATGGCTCGTCTGTCAGTGCCTGTACCTGAGAAGGTTTGGGAGAGAAGCAGCGACGAGATCTACATTATCTCCAGAAAAAATGATATTAATAATACAAAGATTCGCAACGGAAAAATGGACATAAAAACTTATGTTAAATCCGTCGATGGTTTTGAGCAGTGGAATCCTTTGATGAAAGGAGAATTCCCAATAAGCAAGGAGGTTCTTGAGAAAGAGGTCTTTCCGGCCTTTATGGTTGAGATGCCGGCTTTGACCAAAGAGACTTATACTTATGAAGAATTCATCGCGATGGTGAAGGTTAATCCTGATCTTGCTGCAGTGCGCGTTCACAAGCAGCGCTTTGGTTACATGGTCAATGACACAATATGCGAGTATGGCAATGTTCTGATTAACGGAGCCAAGGTTGTTACTATTAATTCTGAATCTACTGAGGTTGAAGACCTTAAAAAGACAGTAAAAGATTGCGGACTGGAGGGAGTGGAGAATATAAATTATCTTCAGGCTATCAAGCGTGTAATTGGAATGTCCGATAAGCCTCTTGCAAACGAGTAGCAAATTTGATGATGGCTGCGGACCTTAACGCCCGCGGCCATCTTTATTTTTAATATTAAAATGTGTATGGGCACACTAAACGGAAAAATTATGGCACAAGAAATAGAACGTAAATTTTTGGTTGCAGGTGA
>JAQWEK010000098.1 GCA_028704975.1 Bacteroidales bacterium
GCCCCAAAGAATGATGCAAATAGATACTGCAACCCATATAACTTATGCTTTGTCAGATAATTACGCAATCTCTCAATAGGAAAATAGGCATTGATAACACCCATTATGGAACTGATGATGAACAACAAGATTAAAATCTTGATTGTATCATATATAAAAAAATCAACGGCCGACCCGAGTCTGGACTGCGCGTCCAGACTTAAAACCCCATACGCCAGCCAGTCTGCAAATCTTTGCAACATATTAACATTAAATTATTTACAAACTCTATTCAACCGTTGTTAATGCCTTCTTAATTTCACTCTCTGAAATAACACCTCTGGCAACAACCTTTTCATTAACCACCAATGCCGGCAGAGTCATAACATGATATGACATAATTTTCTCCAAATCCTCCTCTTTAATCAACTCGGCATTAATACCATTCTCTTTTACAACTTTTTCAACTGCAGCATATAAAGCCTTGCATTTGCTGCATCCTGTTCCCAAAATCTTAATTACCATAATCTTATTTTTTTATTTATTAAATATTATTCGCCGTTGTTGTTTGTTATTGCGTTGCTAAACTATTGAGTTGCCGCATTACCTTAATTGTTCGTAAAACAACGAACATGCTAATCAAAAAAATTAGCAACAATTTCCTTTCTTGCTCTGACAATTGCAGAAAAACTCTCCAAAAGCCCGCTTTGCAAGCGCCCAATTTTCTCTGTTAATACAATATTTCACTTTTGGCCCTTCTATCTCACCTTGGATGAGACCCGCATTTTTTAACTCTTTAAGATGCTGGGAAACAGTTGCTTTTGCAATAGGCAGTTCATCATTAATTCCTCCAAAAAAACAAGTATCCCGTTTTGCCAAGAAATCCAAAATGGCAATACGCGCAGGATGCCCCAAAGCCTTTGCAAACCTTGCCAGTTTCTCTTGCTGCTCCGTATATTTCTTGTTCTTATTCATTTAGTTATTTAAATCCTAAGCGTCCTCTAACAATTCTAACGCGTCTAATCGTTCGCAAATTTACGAACAATTTTCAAATGTGCAAATTTTGATAACAAATAAAAGTAGAATACCTTGCATAAGTATTTAAGATGAAACGGAAAAATATAATTATAGTTTGTGACGGAGATTTCCCAACCGCAAAGCAGCCGCTAAAAGTATTACGGGATGCCGTCGGCAAAAGCACCGCCGGCAAGAATGCGGCAGACAAAGACGCAACCTGCAAGTGCAATGGGATAATCATTGCATGTGACGGGACCGCCGTCAATCTTGCAAAGCACGGATTCACACCGGATTACATTGTGGGGGACATGGACACTTTATCTGCAGCCAATCAAAAAAAATACAAGAACCTCATTCACAAAAATTCCAGCCGGGAGAATAATGACCAAACCAAAGCGTTTGAGTTTGCACTAAAGCTAATCAGGGAAGAAGTAAAGGCTGCTGCCGCAAAATCAGTGGCAGCAAAGTCAATAGCTGCAACGAGCACATTGCAAACGCAATACAAGATTTTTATCATTGGAGCAACTGGCAAAAGGGAAGATCACACACTAGGAAACATCTCATTGCTTGCAGATTATGCTGAAATACTGAAAAAAAAGTTCTCCGCCAAAGCAACTGCGGATAAAAGGAAGTTTGTAACACAGAAATGTGATCCAAACAATATTACTGTGGAGATGATAACAGATTACGGCATCTTTACTCCTTTCACGGACAGCTTCAAAATCTCTGCGCGAAAGGGTGAACAAATCTCATTTTTTGCATTTGATCCGACATTGTGCATTAAATCCGAGGGGTTAGTTTATCCGCTTGATAGCGTGAAGTTTGACATGTGGTGGAAGGCCACTCTTAATGAGTTTGCACCGTGTAATAACGTCAAAGCGGCGGCCGGCAACCGCAAAGCGGCAGCCCGCGGAAGCAAGACAATTGCTGAGTTGAAGTTTAACCATCCTGCCAAAGTTCTTGTTTTCAGAAAATTCTAACGCGTGTAAACAAAAATGTAACTAAGTAAAACACTTTAACTCAGCACATAACCTTCATCTGTTTTTTTAATTATCCCCTTATCCGCAAGCATAGATATAGCCCTTGATAATGATGGTCTTGCAACGCCAAAGATAAAGGCAACGTCTTGCACATTTGAAATTTTACCCCGAAACTTCAAATATGTAATGATTCTCTCCGTCAGGTTTTGCAATGCAAATTCATTTAGTTTTCTGCTTAGAAAAAAACTGCGGTCTGATATGATTCTGAGGAAGTTGCGCAGAACAGCGGCATCCGATTCCATAATTTTGAAAAAACCTTCACGGGACAATGTGTAGAGTCTGCAATGTGTTTCCGCCTGTAATGAAACCGGAAAATAATTCTTGCTGCCGTATATAAAAGCCGGGGCCAGAATATTAGGTGATTTCAAATAATCTATAGTGATCTCTTTACCCTCTGCGCTAGTCATTTTTGCAAGAACTCTACCCTCAGCCAGCAGGTATAAAGATGAACAGACGCTATCCTGCATGGCAACAAAATCGCCGGGTTCAAACAGGCTCTCTTTAAATGAAAATTCTTTAAGGATTTTCTCAACCGCTTTGTTATCACAGCCCTTAAACAGCTCACCATTAATTATTTCATCAAAATCTATCATTGTAAAAAATTTTGCTTTGCGTAACAAAGGTTACGCTTTTCTTTTTCCGGTCGGGATATTTTTGTACAAGCAAAGTTCAAGGGGAAATGCAAACCGGCAACTCGGACCGACAATGCAAAGGAGAAACTTAGAGTAGGCACCCGGGCACTTTTGCTCTAACAAATTTAAAAAATTAAAGAATAACTTTTAAAAAATAAGATTATGGAAAATAACATGTTTTGTTATCAGTGCCAGGAAACGGCCAAAGGTATTGGATGTACATTGGCAGGCGTATGCGGAAAGCATGCTTCCACCTCATCTGCAATTGATATTTTATTGTTTGTTGTAAGAGGCGTATCTGTTGTTGCGGATACGCTTAGAATAAAGGGCTCAAAAGTGGAAGAAAAAGTTAATCTATTTGTTACAGATGCACTCTTCTCAACAATCACAAATGCAAACTTTGATGACGAGAGCATACTGTCGAGAGTAAAAAAAGGGTTTGCAATTAGAAATGAGCTGTTGAAGCAGGCAAACGCGGCAGGTATTGAAGTGCCGCAAGTTGAGGAGGTTATATGGACGGGAGAGGAGAAAGATTATTTGGAGAAAGCTAAAAGCGTTGGCGTATTAAGAGAGCAAAATGAAGATTTGCGTTCTCTTAAAGAGTTGATATTGTACGGATTAAAAGGAATGGCAGCATACCATGAGCACGCAATCCGCCTTGGCTTTAATGATGAGGGGATTCACTCATTTATGCAATCAGCTATGGCTCAGATGGCCGCAAAGACCATGACGGCGAGTGAACTTGTCAATCTTGTAATGCAAACGGGAAAGTTTGGCGTTGATGCCATGGCTCTTTTGGATAAGGCAAACACAACGCGTTATGGAAATCCGGAGATTACAAAGGTCAACCTTGGCGTTGGCACCAATCCGGGGATTTTAATTAGCGGACATGATTTGCGTGATATTGAGCAACTTCTGGAACAAACCGAGGGAACGGGAGTTGATGTATATACTCACGGGGAAATGCTTCCCGCCCACTACTATCCTGCATTTAAAAAATACAAACATTTTATTGGCAACTACGGCAACTCTTGGTGGAAACAGAGAGAGGAGTTTGCCCTGTTTAACGGTCCGATTGTGTTTACAACAAACTGTATTGTCCCTCCGATGGAAAATGCATTGTATAAGACCAGAATGTTCACAAGCAATTCAACCGGATTCCCAGGATGCAAATACATTGAGACAGATGAGAACGGACATAAAGATTTCTCTGAAGTTATTGCACTTGCAAAAACCTGCAAAGCTCCCGTTGCATTAGAGACCGGAGAACTGATTGGCGGATTTGCTCATAATCAGGTGCTTGCTCTTGCAGACAAAATAATTGAAGCCGTTAAGTCCGGAGCAATCCGCAAGTTTATTGTGATGGCGGGCTGTGACGGCAGAATGAAAAATCGTGAATACTACACGGAGTTTGCAAAAGCCCTTCCAAAAGATTGCCTGATTCTTACCGCCGGCTGTGCAAAGTATAAATACAACAAGCTAAACCTTGGAGACATCAACGGCATACCTCGCGTATTGGATGCGGGACAATGCAATGACAGCTATTCACTTGCAGTAATTGCGCTTAAACTTAAAGAGGTATTTGGACTTGATGACATTAATAAACTCCCGATAGTTTACAACATAGCATGGTATGAGCAGAAGGCTGTAATAGTGTTGCTTGCTCTTCTTTATCTGGGAGTTAAGAACATTCACCTTGGTCCTACACTGCCCGCATTTTTATCTCCTAACGTTGCAAAAGTTCTTGTAGATAATTTTGGAATTGCAGGGATTGGTACCGTTAATGAAGATTTAAAAATTCTTGGGATAACGGAATAATTCTTATCTAAAGAAAGGCATTCTGCAGTAGGGCGAGGGAAACAGAAAGATTACTCCGCTAAAAACATCCCAACCATCGCGGCAGAAACCAAAGCAACCAGTGCAGCTCCAAGCAGGGCGCGGAAACCATACTCTCCAAGTACGGATTGTTTGTTTGGCGCCATGCCGCCAACTCCGCCAATGATAATTCCTATTGACGCAAAGTTTGCAAACCCGCAAAGGACGTATGTTGCCATGATGATAGATTTAGCAGAAGCAAATACTCCTGTTTGCAACATTGTTGTCAAACTCTGATATCCGATGAATTCCGTAAGGATTAATTTTTCACCTAACAATCTGCCGACAAGACCAAGGTCTGCGGTGGGAACTCCGGTCAGCCAAATCACAGGCGTAAAGACGTAAGAAAGAATGCATTGCAAAGTCAAGTCTGTATATCTCCCGTGAGAAACAACCGCAAGCCAGCGGTCAAACGCAGGGAAGCTTATAATATTCAGGATATAATTGACTCCGGCTATTAAAGCATAAAACACAAGAAGCATTGCCGCAACATTTGCCGCAAGCTTAAGTCCCTGAGTAGTTCCGCGGGAAATTGCATCCAGCACATTGTCTCCCAGTTTCTCTTTTGTAACCTCAACTGAATTGTTAATAGGCTCAGTCTCCGGCTTTAATATTTTTGCCATTGCAATGGCGCCCGGAGCTGCCATAACTGATGCGCTTAGCAAATGTTTTGCAAATTCAACCGTCATAACCGGATCTCCGCATCCCAGCATTGCAATATATGCTGCAAGAACTCCGCCGCTCATTGTCGCCATACCGGAGACCATAATCAACATCAGCTCGGAACGGCTCATTGTAGGAATATACTCTTTCACCATCAATGGCGCCTCTGTCTGTCCAAGGAAAATATTGCCGGCGCAAGACA
>JAQWEK010000099.1 GCA_028704975.1 Bacteroidales bacterium
CCTTAAACAAAGTTGAGCAGCCCGCCTCAAAACAGAATTAAAGAGAAAAAACATAATAGATATGCCAAAAAGTTTAATTTCAATTTCCGATTTTACAAAAGAAGAGATGCTGCATGTCCTTGAAGTTGCTCAAGAATTTGAGAAGAAAAAATCTCAAACATTCTTGCATGACAAAGTGATTGCATGTCTGTTCTTTGAACCTTCCACCAGAACCAGGCTGAGTTTTGAAACAGCATCAAACAGACTGGGTGCCAGGGTAATAGGCTTCTCTGACGCAGCCAACACCAGTGTCTCAAAAGGTGAAACCTTAAAGGATACAATAAAAATGGTATCCAACTACGCGGACCTGATTGTGATGCGTCACCCTTTGGAAGGAGCTGCAAGATATGCCTCAGAAGTAGCATCGGTTCCTGTAATCAATGCGGGAGACGGAGCAAATCAGCACCCTACGCAAACAATGCTGGACCTCTACACAATCAAACAAACACAGGGTACGCTGGAAAATCTTAACGTAGATATGGTTGGAGATTTAAAGTACGGACGCACGGTACACTCTCTGCTGCAGGCGCTTTCATTCTTCTCACCCTCCTTTACACTCACCGCTCCGGAGGAACTGAAAATGCCGGAAGAGTACAAAGATTTTCTTAAGCACAAAAAAATTGCCTACAAAGAGACAAAAGATCTATCCGAGGGGTTAAATGATGCAGACATACTTTACATGACAAGGGTTCAGAGAGAGAGATTTACAGATCCGATTGAATATGAAAAAGTTAAGAACTGCTACAGACTCTCCGCAGACATGCTTGGAGGCTGCAAGAAAAACATGAGGATTCTCCATCCGCTTCCCAGGATTACGGAAATTGCCCTGGATGTAGATGACACTCCGTACGCATGTTATTTTAAACAGGCAGAAAACGGAATGTATGTTAGAATGGCTATTATTTCTTACTTGCTGGGTTACAGATAGTACGGGATTTTCTGTCGGGAATAAAAAGAATCCCGCATTAAAATATAATTAAAGAAACAAAGAGAAGATATGGATAATGTTAAAAAGGTGACTGAAGATGTTCGGCAGGTTAGCGCCATAAAAAACGGCACAGTACTGGATCATATACCTGCAAATCAACTGTTTAAAGTAATCAGCATTTTAGGCTTGGACAAGAACTGCTCCAATCAGATAACTTTTGGAATGAATCTGGAGAGCAAGCTTCTGGGAAAAAAAGCAATTATTAAAATCGCCGACAGATATTTTAAGCCAAGCGAGATTAATAAAATTGCGCTGGTTGCGCCCGATGCAAAAATTAACGTAATAAAAGATTACAAAGTAACTGAGAAAAAAGTCATTACTGTCCCTAAAGAAATTATTGGAATTGTAAAGTGCATGAATCCCGTCTGCATTACAAATCACCAGCCTATTGCAACAAAGTTTAAAACAGAATATGAAAACAGACATCTGAAACTTATCTGCCACTATTGTGAAAAAACCACAGACGGAGATGATATTCAGATTATTGATTCTCAGCTGTAACTTTGACGCCCTAAACCGCCGAGCCGGCTTGTGCCGCTCACAGCAAGTGATTCGAGCCGGCTTGTGCCGCTCACAGCAAATGATTAAAGAGATCTTTGTTACAGATTTGTGGTCATCACCGCAGCAAAATGCGGTTTTGCTACCTTTTATTCAGTTTTACATAAATATTACGTTTAAATAAAAAGATTTATTAAATTTGGCATTCCGGAAAAGAAAACAAGAAATATTTTAAACAATAATTTCAAAAATATAAATAATTTAAAAGATACATTAGTCATGAAAAAGGCTTATAATTTTAACGCCGGTCCTTGCAAATTGCCTAAAGAAGCGATTGATGCAACTATTGAGGCACTTAAAGATTTTAACGGCACGGGTATGCCGGTCATTTCAGTTTCTCACAGAAGCAAAGAATGGGAAGCGGTAATGGAGGAGTGCAGTTCTCTTTGGAAGGAGCTTCTTCATATTCCTGATAATTATCACATTCTTTTCCTTGGCGGCGGCGCAAGCTTGCAGTTCCTTTATGTTGCAATGAACCTATTTGATCACAAGGCTGCTTACCTGGAAACAGGCGTTTGGGCAAAGAAATCTCTTGCAGAGGCCAGAGGCCTTGCAAAGAGCAGAGGTCTCGGAGATGATGCGGCTTATGCAATTGCATCTTCTGCAGACAAGACATATTCTTATATTCCAAAGGGTTACACTATTCCTTCAGATTTGGATTATTTCCACATCACTACTAACAACACCATCTACGGAACTGAGATTAAGACAGATATGGACTGCCCCGTTCCATTGGTAGCAGACATGTCTTCCGATATCATGAGCCGTAAGGTTGATGTTAGCAAGTACGCAGTTATATACGGTGGTGCTCAGAAGAACGTTGGTCCTGCAGGTGTGGCATTTGTAATCGTAAGAGATGACATGCTTAACAGAGTAAAAACTTATATTCCTACAATGTTGAATTACAAAACCCACGTAGACGGAGGGAGCATGTTCAACACACCTCCTGTATTTGCAATCTACGTTATGGTTGAGACACTTAAGTGGCTTAAGGGCATTGGCGGCGTGGAGAAAATGCATGAGATCAACACCAAAAAATCCGAACTTCTCTATGGTGAAATTGACCGCAACAAGATGTTTGTAGGCACAGCTGCCAAAGAGGACCGTTCTATTATGAACCACTGCTTTGTAATGGCTCCTGAGTATAAGGCTCTGGAACAAGAATTTATGGACTTTGCAAAGAGCAAGGGAATGGTTGGAATCAAAGGCCACCGTTCAGTTGGCGGATTCAGAGCGTCACTTTACAATGCCTGCACAATAGAGGATGTTCAGGCCCTTGTAGACTGCATGCAGGAATTTGAGAAAATGCATGTTAAATAAATTAGTTATAAATAGTTATGATACTCCCGACAGATAGTCAACATCATCTGTCGGGAATATTGTTTAAGAGAATTTTGAGAATATTATAAAAGAAAATATCATGAAAGTTTTAATAGCTACGGATAAACCTTTTAGTTCAGCTGCAGTTGCCGGAATTAAAAAAATTGTTGAGGAAGCAGGTTACTCATTGGCGGTACTTGAAAAATATGGAACCGAAGATAAATTTATTGAAGCAGTTGCCGATGCGGACGCTTTGATTGTCCGCTCCGATAAAGTTACAAAGGCTGTTATTGATGCGGCAAAAAATCTTAAGATTGTTGTACGCGCCGGCGCAGGCTTTGATAATCTGGATCTTGCAGCTCTTTCTGCAAGAAAGATTGTTGCAATGAACACTCCGGGACAAAACTCAAATGCAGTTGCAGAACTTGCAATCGGCATGATGATTTACATTAGTAGAAACCAGTTCACTCCGGGAACAGGAAGCGAGCTTAAAGGAAAAGTTCTTGGTATTCAGGCTTACGGACACGTTGGAAAACTTGTTGCAGACCATGCAAAATCTTTTGGAATGACAATCATGGCATTTGACCCGTTTGTACCAAAAGAAGTAATGGAGAAGGACGGAGTTTTGGTTGCCAAAGACCTTGACGATCTTTATTCTCACTCTAATTTTATTTCTCTGCATATTCCTGCTAATGACCAAACTAAGGGTTCTATCGGATATGCTTTACTATCCAAGATGCCAAAAGGCGGCTGCCTTGTAAATACCGCAAGGAAAGAGGTCATCAATGAACCGGAGATTGATAAGATTTTGGAAGAGAGACAAGATTTGAAATATGTAACTGATATTGCTCCGGCAAACATTGCAACTCTTAAAGAAAAATTTGGCAACAGAGTTTTTGCAACACCTAAAAAACAAGGTGCGGAAACTGCAGAGGCAAATATGAATGCCGGTCTGGCTGCTGCTAATCAGATAGTTGGATTCTTCAAAAATGGTTGCACAAAATTCCAGGTTAACAAGTTTTAGATTATGGTAAAAGTTAAACCTTTTGCGGCGGTACGCCCTCCAAAAAATCTTGCAAAGGAAGTTGCATCCCATCCTTATGATGTGCTAAGTTCAGAAGAGGCACAAAAAGAGGCAGGCGAAAAATCTTTGCTTCATATCATAAAACCGGAAATAGATTTCATTCCAATCGCAGGCGAGCATGAGCGCAGAACCTACGATAAAGCGGTAGAAAACTTTAAGTTATGGCAGCAGAAAGGGTGGCTGGTTCAGGATAAAAAAGAGCAGTACTACGTATATGCCCAGACCATGAACGGCCGCACTCAATACGGAATTGTTTTATGCGCCAATGTAGAGGACTATATGAATGGCACAATAAAAAAGCATGAACTTACACGGAAAGAGAAAGAGGATGACAGAATGATTCACGTTAGAATTCAGAATGCCAATCTTGAGCCTGTATTCTTTGCCTATCGCGATAATAATGAAATCAACAAAATTGTTGCTGACACTATCACAGAACGGCCTGAGTATGACTTTATTGCAACAGACGGTTTTGGCCACAAAATGTGGGTGATAGATGATGATAAAACTATCGCGAGAATAACAGAATTATTCACAACACAAGTTCCTGCATTCTATGTAGCTGACGGTCACCACAGAACAGCAGCAGCTGCAAGAGTTGGGGAGGAGAAGAAAAAACAAAATCCTCATCACACCGGCAAAGAGGAGTACAACTATTTCATGGCAGTAGTATTCCCTGAGAGTCAGCTGCATATTCTTGATTACAACAGAGTTGTAAAGGACTTGAATGGAATGTCAAAAGATGAATTCATTAAGAAGATGAGTGAAGATTTTGATATTGTAAATAAAGGCAAAGAAATTTATCATCCATCCGGACTTCACAACTTCTCCATGTATATAGACCGCGAATGGTATTCAATGACTGCAAAGAAAGGAACATACAATAATTCGGATCCGATAGGTGTTCTGGATGTAACAGTCCTTTCAAATTGCGTCTTTGACAAACTTCTTAATATTAAAGATTTGCGCACATCAGACAGAATAGATTTTGTTGGAGGAATCCGCGGCCTTGGAGAATTAAAGCGTAGAGTGGACAAGGGAGAGATGGTTGCAGCATTTGCATTGTATCCTGTTTCTATGAGCCAGCTGATTAACATTGCAGATACCGGCAATATCATGCCTCCAAAGACAACTTGGTTTGAACCAAAACTTGCCAGCGGCGTAACTATCCATAAACTTGAGGATTTTAAGGGCTAGAATTATCATCCCTTATTTTTAAAAAGCAGCATCTTTCCGGTGCTGTTTTTTTTTAAAACAGAAAAGCTCTGCAGTCATTTCTGACTGCAGAGCTTTTCGTTTTAAATTGGCGGCTACCCACTTTCCCACTTGGTATAGCAGTATCATAGGCGCGCGCGGGCTTAACTTCTCTGTTCGGAATGGGAAGAGGTGGATCCCCGCTGCTATTGCCACC
>JAQWEK010000016.1 GCA_028704975.1 Bacteroidales bacterium
GGTGGCAATAGCAGCGGGGATCCACCTCTTCCCATTCCGAACAGAGAAGTTAAGCCCGCGCGCGCCTATGATACTGCTATACCAAGTGGGAAAGTGGGTAGCCGCCAATTTAAAACGAAAAGCTCTGTAGTCAGAAATGACTGCAGAGCTTTTCTGTTTTAAAAAAAAACAGCACCGGAATGCCGGTGCCCTATATGGATTCTATATAAATCCATATAAGGTACTTTGTGCTACTTCAATAAATCGGGACGAAGTTTTTTGGTGCGAGCAAGAGACTGCTCATCATTCCATTGCGCAATTTTATCATGATTGCCCGATAGAAGAATTTCAGGAACTTTCCAACCTTTAAAATCTGCCGGTCTTGTGTATATTGGAGCTGACAAAAGGTTATCCTGAAAACTATCGGAAAGAGCAGATGTCTCGTCTGACAGGGCTCCGGGAAGCAGTCTTATAATTGTATCTGAGATTGCAGCTGCTGCAATCTCTCCTCCGCTCAGGACATAGTCTCCTATTGATATTTCCATGGTTATCAGATGTTCACGGATGCGATGGTCTATGCCTTTGTAATGCCCGCAAAGGAGGATAATATTTTTCTTAAGAGATAACTGATTGGCTATTTGCTGATTAAAAATTTCACCATCGGGAGTGAGATAAATTATCTCATCATATTTTCGCTGCTTTTTCAACTTTGTGATAAGGGTGTAGATAGGCTCTATCATCATTACCATTCCTGCCTCTCCGCCGTAACTATAATCATCTACTTTTTTGTATTTGCCTTTGGCGTAGTCTCTTATATTGTGTATGAAAATCCTTACCAATCCCTTTTTCTTTGCACGCTCAACTATGGAAAAATTTAACGGACTGTTAAGTAACTCAGGCACAGCTGTTAATATGTCTATTCTAAGATGATGCTTTTTTGCAGCAGACTTTCTTGCAGATGCGTTTTTCTTTTTAGCTGCTGATTTTGCAACCCTCTTTTTTTTATCTTCGACAGAAATTATTGCCCGTGCCATTTTTATAAAATTCAAATCCTTTACAAAGATATTAAAAACAACTTTTTATAACTCTTTTTTAGTTATATTTGTAGGATATAAATGAACTAAAAATAAATTTTCATGGAAGAGAAAACTACCGCTTTAAATGTGCAAGAGAATGGTGAAATAAAGGAGGCTGAAGTTAAGACAGCAGCAACTGTTCAGAAGGCTGATACTGAACAGCAACCAGAGACTCATGCACATGAGATTCTAGATGGATCTGTTATTGATTATTCAACAAAAAGTTTAAGTGAAATACTTCGCCTGTTTCAGGAGATGATTGACAGAGGAGACCAGCAGGAACTTTATAAAAATGCCGATATCATTAAGGCGTCATTCTATAAAGTTCTTAAAAAAGAGAAGATTGCATCCGGCATGTTTATGCAGCCGGGGAGCGAGGAGGCTGCCACGGCGGGTGAGGTTAAGAAGACACAGGAGGGTGAAGAGACTATTTCTAATAATCCCTTTGCGGAAATGGAGAGAGGATTTAAGGAGTTGTATTCAAAATATAAAGTTGAGAGAGCCGGTTATACAAAGGAGCAGGAGAAGGGAAAAGAAGAAAACCTAAAGTTGAAGCTTGGTATCATAGATAGTATAAATATGTTATTGGAGAAGGCAGAGGATGTTAATCATACTTTTCCTGCATTCAGAGAGTTACAGGCAAAATGGAAGGCCCTGGGAGCGGTTCCTCAGGAAAAGGCAAAAGAGTTATGGGAAAATTATAATCGCACTATTGAGAAGTTCTACGATTATATAAAAATCAATAATGAATTCCGTGATATTGACTTTAAGAAGAATTTGGAAGCAAAAACGGAATTGTGTAAAAAGGCTGAAAATCTGGTAAATGCAAAGAATGTTGTTAATGCATTTAATGAATTACAGAAACTGCATGAGGAGTGGAAAGATCTTGGTCCGGTTGCCAAAGACGAGAGAGAGCCTATTTGGGAGAGATTCAAAGCAGCTACTTCTCTGATTAATAAGAAACATCAGGAATACTTTGAAAATCTGAAGGAGCAGCAGAAGAAGAATCTTGCCGGAAAGAATGAGTTGTGTGAGAGTGCGGAGAAGATTGCGGAGGAGAGGCTAGAAGAATCCAGTCAGTGGAATGCACTTTCCAAGAAGATGGAAGATTTGCAGGCAAAGTGGAAGACGATAGGTTTTGCTTCCAAGAAAGACAACCAAAAAATATATGATAGATTCAGGGCTGCATGTGATAAGTTCTATAATGCCAAGCGTGATTATTATGCTAAATTTAAGGATGTTATGCAGGAGAATCTTAAGAAGAAAGAAGATCTTTGTGCAGAGGCTGAGAAGCTTATGGCAAGTGATGATTGGAAGAAAACAACGGATCAACTTATTAATCTGCAAAAGGTTTGGAGATCTGTCGGTCCTGTTGCAAGGAAACAGTCAGATGTTGTTTGGAAAAGATTTCGCGCTGCATGTGATGCTTTTTTTGATAAAAAAGCAAAACATTTTGGCGGAAATGATGAGCAATTTAATGAAAATCTTACTGCAAAACGTGCTATTATTGAGCAGATTAAAGCATATGTTCCTAAAGAATCCAAAGACGATAACATTGTAGCATTAAGGGAATTCCAGGATAAATGGAACGGCATCGGTTTTGTCCCTTTCAAAGAGAAGGAGACTATTGTCAGGGAATATGATGAGGCCTTGAATCTTCATTTTAAAGATTTGAGAGATCCCGAGGAGGAGAAGAAAATGAGCCGTTTAAAGAGACTCATTACTGATGCAAAATCCTCTGGCAAAGGCGATAGGGGAATCCGTTTTGAGAGAGAAAAACTTCTTGCAAAATTTCATAAGGTTGAATCCGATATTTCCACGTTGGAAAACAATATGGGATTTTTTGCAAAGTCTAAGAATGCAGATTTGATTAAGGAGGATATCAAGAAGAAAATAGCTGCCGGAAAGGAAGAACTTAAGCAGTTGGAGAACAAGATTAAAATGATTGACAAAAATTTTTAATCTCATTTATTCACAGTCATTTAGAAAATCTTAAATGCAAAAAAATACAGTAATCGGCTTTGTTCTTATTGGAGCAATTCTCATTGGATTTAGCTGGTACAATTCATGGTCATATAAGAAGCAGGCTAAGGAGCTGGCTTTAAAGGATTCTTTGGCAAGGGTTGAGGCTCTTACAAATCCGCGTATTGCAGACTCTATAAGATTAGCGGATTCTATAAAGAATTCCGTGTACACCGGACAGACAAAAGATACTTCTGTAATTGCTTCAGTTTCAAAAGATTCTACTGTGGCAGCGGCAAATAAAGCAGAAGGTCCCGCGTATACGGATACACTTTTAGAGAGGGCGTCAAAAGGAGTAGAAGAACTTTGTACACTGGAAAACAATAAGTTAAAGATTGATTTTTCCACAAAGGGAGCTCAGGTCCATAAGGTGCTTGTCAAAAAATATGTAACGTATGATAGTGCAGCACTTTATCTTGTAAAAGAAAAATATTCTCACATGTCTCTGGTGTTCTTTGCAGATCAGAGAATTAATACAGAGGATTTTAACTTTACAAAGACAGCTCAGTCTGACACTTCAGTTACATTCCGTCTGAATTTTAGGGACGGAGCGTATTTAGATTATGTATACACTTTGCCTCACGACAGTTATCTGTTGGGATATAAAATTATTGCTCACGGCATGAACAAAATTGTGCCGAGAAATGAGAGCCAATTGGAGCTGGACTGGAACTTGAAAGTCTCACGCTTTGAACGCGGATACGATAATGAAAAGAACTACTCTACGGTAAATTACAAGTTCCCCAATGATAAATCAGTGGAGAACTTGGGAATGAGAAAGGGAGATAGCGATAAGAAAATTCCTACCAGAGTTCAGTGGGTTGCTTTTCATCAGCAATTCTTCTCTGCTATCATGATGGCGGACAATAGTTTTGCATCGGGCAATTTAGCATACAAATTCTTTCCAAAGGAAGATCCTCAGAAAAGTTTGTTTGACTGTAGCGCGCACATGCAGTTGGAGTATGCCGGAGGAGAGGATGTTACGATACCCATGCATATCTACTTTGGACCAAACTTGTACAAGGAATTAAAGAGCTACGGATACGGATTTGAGAAAGTCATATTTCTTGGCAAGAACATTATAGGGTGGATAAACAGAGTGGTAATTATCAACTTCTTTGATTTCTTAAGAAGATTTATTTCCAGTTATGGTATCATTATTTTGATAATGACCATCTTGCTGAAACTTGTTCTTTATCCTCTGACATTCAAATCTTATATGTCATCTGCAAAGATGAGAGTGCTAAAGCCTGAGATTGACAAGATTAACAAGAAGTATCCTCGCAAAGAGGATGCAATGAAGAAGCAGCAGGAGACAATGGCGCTTTATAGCAAAACAGGAGTCAGCATGATGGGAGGATGTCTTCCAATGTTGCTGCAGATTCCTATTCTGTTTGCGATGTTCCGTTTCTTTCCGGTATCATTTGAGTTGCGCCAGCACTCTTTTCTATGGGCTTCTGATTTAAGCGGTTATGACTCTATTTGGAATTTTGGAACAAATATCCCTCTGTATGGAAACCATGTAAGTTTGTTTGCTCTGCTGATGGCTGTTTCTATGTATTTCTATTCAAAGATGAATATGGATCAAATGCCGGATAGTAGCCAGATGCCGGGTATGAAAGGGATGCAGCTCTATTTTATGCCAATCTTCATGTTGGTTTTGTGTAATAATTTCTCCGCCGGATTGAGTTACTATTATATGCTTACCAACTTGCTGACGATTCTTCAGACTTGGATTATTCGCAAATATTTTGTGGATGAGAAGAAACTTTATGAGCAGCTCAAGGCAAAGGCGGCATCTGCTAAAACGGCAAAGAAATCTAAATTCCGCGAGCGTCTGGACCAAATGATTAAAGAGCAGGAAAAGGCTCAAAGAGAGCAGATTAAACGCAGGTAGCATGCCGCAAAAGAATATTTAACAGTTAGAAAATAATGTAGCGCGGGAACGCAGAGATGGAAATATGAGTATAGCGTCGGAAATATCGGAATTAAAAAAAGAATTGCCACAAGGGACTAAGCTTGTGGCAATTTCTAAATTTCATGCCCCTGACAAAATTATTGAGGCTTATAATGCGGGGCAGAGAATTTTTGGAGAGAGCAGACCTCAGGAACTTGCAGAGAAAGTTAAGATGCTCCCGACAGATATTGAGTGGCATTTCATCGGCCATCTTCAGAGCAATAAAATAAAGATGGTTGTTCCTTATGTAAAGCTTATTCATTCGGTTGATACTGAGAAATTGCTTTTTGAGATAGACGGTTATGCCGAGCGCAATAACCTTCATGTCAATTGTCTTTTGGAAATGTTCATTGCAAGGGAGCAAAGCAAGCAGGGTTTTTCTTATGAAGAAGTCTCCGCTTTGCTGGAGAAAATTAAAGGGTCTCCGCTAAAGAATACGGCTATCTGCGGTCTGATGGGAATGGCAACATTCACGGAAGATCAAGAGGAAATCAAACGCGAATTCATTCACTTAAAAGAATGCTTCCTTCGGTTACAACAATCTCATCCTGAGCTTTCTCCGGACTTTAAGGAAATTTCAATGGGGATGACGGAAGATTATAAAATTGCCATTCAAAACGGCAGTACGCTTGTCCGCATCGGGACAAAAATATTCGGTCCCCGGGAGTATTAATTCCTCCGCGATTTTATGCAGACAGCAAGATTGGCCGCTAAATTATCAAATCGGAAAGTTGTACCTTGGGCACAAAGTGCACCCCGTTCTCGCGGAAATAATTATGGTTCTCCCTCTCTGAAATTGGCAGCAGCTGAATATTTTCAATACTTTTTCCAATTGCTATAATCATCAGGGGCACAAGGTTTTTCGCAACCTTAAAATGTTCATATACAGCCTCTTTGTTAAACGCTCCGATACAGATGCCGTTGAGTCCTAAATCAACAGCCTTTAGCAACATGCTCTGCGCAGAAATTCCTAAATCAACATACACCCACTTGCTCTCCGGAACATTAGAATAAACTATGATATAGGCATTTGGCTCCGTTCCTTTAAATGGCAGACGGAGCTCGGGAAGCGCGCCCGCAAGTTTTATATTATTGGTAATAAAGTCTACATCTCCGGATGTTTGTCTATTTAACTTGGTTGCAATTTTAAATCTTAGTACTTGCTGATTGCGTGCGGATGGAATTTTTGTATTCGCCTCAATTATGTTTAGCAGTTCATTATCAGACACTTTGTAGCTAGGGGCATATCCGCGGCAGCTGCGGTTTTTTAACAGCAGGGAATCTATGGAAACGTGCGTTTTCTTGGCTGTGTTTTTTTTCTTTTTGCCGCTGCGCATCTCCTCAAATTTTTTTTCCAGGTAATTATCTGCCATGACTATAAAAAAATAAGCCTTTTAATAATTATAAAAAATCGCCAGTGAAAACCTTATATCTCAATTTCACACTCAAATACAAACGCGGCCGGACCGGTCAGATAAACTTCATTGAACTTTCCGTTTTTCTCCAGAAATTCAACGGACAATTTTCCGCCGAGCGCCTGAGCGTTAAATTTTACGCTGTTGCCCGCAGGAGTTTTTTTGCAGAAAGCGTATCTTTGGCACCCGTCTGTATAAGCGGCTATGCAACTGGCTGTTATGCCTGTGCCGCATGCGTAAGTTTCCGCCTCAACACCTCTTTCATAAGTCCTCACAAATAAGCCTTTTTCAGTAACTGAAACAAAATTTGCATTAGTGCCACCCATAAAATCTTCATGCCATCTCCAGTACTTTCCTTTCTCGGCGACAGGATAATTTTTTACATCATTTACAAACTCAACGTAGTGTGCGGAGCCGGTATTTAAAAAATATGCGGTTGAAGAGTATTTTTTACACTCATCCACATCTTTCATTTTAAGTTTGACAATGCACTCTTTTGAGGTCTTGCCGGTTTTTTTTACTGATGAAGATTTATGATTTTGTGCAAATCCGTTTTTTAAAATCAGAGATTTATGATACCCGTCAATAGCTTCAAATTCAAATGATTGAATCCCTTCATTAGTTTTGCTCTTGCCAAGCGTTTTCCCCTTAACTCCAATCTGCACCGCAAATGCAGAAAGGCATCTTCCTCCGTTGCCGCACATAGTACCCTCATTGCCGTCCGAGTTGAAGTAGCGCATAGAAAAATCATACTTATTGCTTTTTCCAAGAAGCATAAGTCCGTCCGCGCCAATTCCAAAACGCCTGTCGCACAATAAATTAATCTGCTTTGTTGTAAGCTTGTTCTTTCCAGTGCGGTTATCTAATATGACAAAGTCATTGCCGGCTCCCTGGTATTTATATGCATGAATCTTCATTGCTGTTTTGTTTTTATTTTATACTTATTACCCGTTTTATTTATACGATATGACTCTTTGCCAGACCACTATATTCCTCTATAATTGCCTCAGCTACAGCTTTTGACGCCCCGCCTCCTCCGAGAACTCTGCGTACTTCCGCATAGTCTTTTTTCATCTTCTCAACATAGAACTTGTCATTGAGCAGCATGTATAATTCTTTTGAAATAAGCTTTGGAGTGCATGTATGCTGAATAAGCTCAATAAAAATCTGTTTGTCCAAAATAAGATTTGCAAGACTGATGTAATGTAGCTTCACAAGGTGCTTTGCAATCTGATAAGTAATCTCAGAAGAACCATAGCAGACAACTTGCGGAATCCCAATGATTGCGGCCTCTAAAGAGGCTGTGCCCGAACTGATTATGGCTGCCTCTGAATGCTTGAGCACGGAGTATGTTTTTCCCTCCAGAATAAACATGTCTTTTCCTACAGCAATTTTTCCTGCAGGATTTTTCACATTGTATTTATCTATTATGCTCGTATAAAATTCCGGCTGTACGGACGGTGCGATTGCAAGCAGGAATTTATAGCCCGGATATCTTTTAATTACGTCCAGCATCCTTGGCAAAAGATACGCTATCTCTCCTTTGCGGCTGCCGGCTAATAGTGCAATAAATCTGTCGGGTACAAGACCCGAGCGCTTGCAGAAGTCTTCCTTGCTTTCATTTATAAACGGATAATTATCAATGCTGTCCAGCAGCGGATTGCCGCGGTAGATAGCGTCTATATTCCACTTTTTTTTGAAGTAATCTATCTCAAAAGGAAAAATGATAAATAGCCTGTCTACATAGCGCTTCAACTGTTTCCCGCGGCTCTCCTTCCATGCCCATATTTTGGGAGCAATATAGTAGAATACTTTAAAGCCTTTATTATGAGCAAATTTAGCAATCCTAAAGTTGAACCCGGGGTAATCAATCAGAATAACAATATCGGGCTGCCATTCTAAAATGTCCTCTTTGCAAAAGGCAATATTGTTCAGAATTTTATTTAGATTTTGCACTACTTCCAGAAATCCCATTATTGCCGTATCCTTGTAATGTCTTACTAATGTTCCTCCCGCTTCTTGCATTAAATCTCCGCCCCAGCATCTGATTTCACAATTATGCTCCGACTGCTTCAATCCTCTTATAAGATTGGAACCGTGCAAATCTCCCGATGCTTCTCCCGCTATAATGTAATATTTCACAATGTATAATTTATTGTTGGTTCAATTTTTTGCAATTAACGCTAGGACATATTTTGGTGCCGGCTAAAATTTCCACTTGCTCAATAATCTCTTTATTTCCTCATAGTCAGTGTTATTTACTTTATGAGGTGTAATCGCAATATATCCCGCTTCCACAATCGCATGGTCCCCGGCTTTTGAAATGTCCTTGTCATGGAACTCTCCCGAAGTCCAAAAATACTCTTTTCCCTGCGGGGTCTTATAGGAATTAAGTTCATCCAGCCACATTCCGTTTCCGCTCTCGGCAAATTTAATTCCCTTTATTTTCCCGACAGGTATATCCGGAAAGTTGATATTCAAGTAAGTTCCCGGAACGGGCGGGCATGCAAAGAAATTCTTCAGAATCACATCAATATACTTTTTCACTGGTGCAAAATTGGCGTTCACCTTATGCGTATTGATGGATAATCCAATTGAAGGTATTCCGTAGATAGTGCCCTCCTTAGTCGCCCCAAGTGTGCCGGAATAAACAGCTGCTACAGAGGCATTTGAGCCATGGTTTATGCCTGATATCAAAAGATCCGGAAGGTGTTTGATGTCAAAGAATTTATTCATTGCCATCTTTATGCAATCTACGGGAGCCCCTGTAAATGAGTATATTCTAATACTGTTTCCGTTGCTTGCGGTTTTTTCATGAATCTTTTTCAGCCACAACGGGACATCCATTGTTAGAGAGGCGGATTTGCCGCTCTGCGAATCCCTTGGTGCAATGGCTGTCACATTGCCATATTTTGAAAAAATTTCAACTGCCGTTTTGAATCCTTTTGAATGATATCCGTCGTCATTAGTTATCAGTATTTCAAGCTTTTTCTTTTGCATTTGTGTTTGTCTGGAATTTTTGAGCTGTAAAGGTAGTTAATTTGTGCAAAAAAATTGTAAGTTTGCACGGTTTTTGAGGGGTAAAGGGAGCGTTTCTGGAGAGTGTTCTATCGGTAGCTTATTAGAAATTTATTTAATTAACACACAAATATTTATGAATAAAATTAAAGTAGGTATTAACGGTTTTGGACGTATTGGACGTTTGGTGTTCAGAGCCGCACAGGAAAGAGATGACATTCAGATTGTCGGAATTAATGATTTGCTGGATGTGGATTACATGGCTTACATGCTTAAGTATGATACGATGCATGGCCAGTTCAACGGAACAATTGAGGTTAAGGATGGCAAATTGATTGTTAACGGCAATTCAATCAGAGTGACTGCAGAGATGGATCCTGCTAATTTGAAATGGAATGAGGTGGATGCTGAATATGTAGTAGAATCTACCGGTTTGTTTCTAACCAAGGAGAAGGCAGAGGCTCATATAAAGGCCGGTGCAAAGAGGGTTGTTATGTCGGCTCCTTCAAAGGATGATACCCCAATGTTTGTATGCGGCGTAAATGATAATAAATATGCAGGGCAGGCAATTGTTTCAAATGCTTCGTGTACGACAAATTGTCTTGCTCCTATCACAAAGGTTCTTAATGATAAATTCGGAGTTGTTAATGGTTTAATGACAACCGTTCACTCTACCACCGCAACTCAGAAAACTGTTGACGGTCCTTCCAAGAAAGACTGGAGAGGCGGACGTGCTGCTGCAGGTAATATAATCCCTTCATCTACAGGTGCTGCAAAGGCCGTAGGAAAAGTTATTCCTGAACTTAACGGTAAACTTACAGGTATGTCAATGAGAGTTCCGACCTTGGACGTTTCTGTTGTTGATCTTACTGTAAACTTGGCTAAGCCAACCACATATGATGAAATTTGCAAGGCCATGAAGGATGCTTCAGAGGGAGAGTTGAAAGGTATTTTAGGATATACGGAGGATGCAGTTGTTTCTTCTGATTTCCTGGGTGATGCAAGAACTTCTATATTTGATGCAAAGGCAGGTATTCAGATTGCCCCGACATTTGTGAAAGTTGTTTCCTGGTATGATAACGAGTGGGGGTATTCAAACAAGGTTCTGGATCTTATTAAGGCCATGAACAAGGTTAAGTAATTTTTCTGCAGTCGATTATTAATAAACAAGGGGGGGTGATGAAAGTCACCCCCTTTTTTGTACATTTGCGGCGTTTGACGCATATTGAAATGCTTGTTAAGAGGAAAATATATCTTGGTTTTGTAGTGCTGGGTTTTATATTATTGTTGTCCAGCGTAATTGCAATATTTGAGTTTGTATCCATGAGAAAGTCTGTTTCCAAACTGGTGACGGATAATATTGCAAGCATTAATACTTCCAGAATGCTGCTGGAGGTCACGGATGAATATAATTTTAAATTGCTTGAGGGAATCGGGGCCGATTCCCTAGCTGTTTTGCCGGAAATTCCCGATATACAGAAAGACGAAAGATTTGTGAGTTTTTTGTCAGAGGTCAGAAGTAAGTTTACCACCAATGAAGAGAAGGCAATGACTGATTCCGTAAAGTATGCGTATGTTGCTTATGCGCATATAATTAGTGAGGCTCCTCAGATTTGGCAGGCGGGCTATCAGCAGAGAGGAAACTGGTATTTTAGCAAATTGTACCCGGTGTACATGCAGCTGAGGATATACATAGGGCATCTAAGCGCGCTTTCCCAAAGAGCTCTTGTTGAAAATTCCAAAAATCTTAGCGAGGGCTTCTATAGAAGTGTCATGCCGTGCGTGGTTGCAGTTGCAATAGGGATAATCCTTCTGCTGCTGTTTAATTATTATCTTAACTTTTATTTCATCAATCCCCTTGAGAGAATAACAAAGGGGATTAAGTATTATAGGCAGACGAGAAAAAGTTATACCGTAAATTTGGAGAGTGACGATGAAATGCAGGAGTTGAACGATAACGTAAAAGATATTATCATAGAGAATAAACAATTGACTAAGAAGAATAATTCAATTTTATGAAGCTTGGCGTTATTTCCAGAAACATTGGGGTTGCGTTAGTATTCAACTCATTAATGATGTTCGTCAGCGTCATAGTTTCTATTTGTTATGGATTTGATGCTTCATTTTCCCCTTTATTTTTGAGTGCAATTATAACGCTTGCCGCGGGGACATTTCCACTTATTTTTGTTAAGAAGAGCGGTACCCCAAATTTGAAAGAGGGGTTTGTGGTTGTGGTTTTTGCTTGGATCCTTTCTTGTTTGTTTGGAATGTTGCCGTATGTTCTATGGGGCGGAGAGTTTTCCCTGATAAATGCATGGTTTGAGAGTGTGAGCGGTTACACTACAACCGGTTCTTCCATCCTGGTAAATGTGGAGGCCTTGCCTCACGGGTTATTGTTTTGGAGGAGTGCAACACATTTCATAGGCGGATTGGGGGTAGTGGCTTTTATGTTACTGGTGCTTCCTACGGCAAAGGATGCTTATAGCGTAAAACTTTCAAAAGTTGAAATGAGCGCCTTGTCAAAGGAAAATTACAAGTTTAAACTTTTTAAAACGGCGCGTGTTATAACGATTGTTTATCTTGCGATAATTGCAATTGAAACCCTGTGTCTTGTATTTTTTTCGCACATGAGTTTTTTTGATGCCATAAACAATTCCATGTCCACCGCAGCGACCGGCGGATTCAGTGTGAGGAATGGTTCAATAGCCTATTATCATTCTCCTTCCGCAGAAGTTATAATAATAATTTTCATGTATATTTCCGGACTGCATTTTGGTTTGATATACTCGTCTTTTGCAAATCGATCCCTGAAAATTTTCCGCAATCCTGTTGTGAAGTTTTATACACTTGGGTTGGTGGTATGTTCTTTTATCATTGCAATAAATCTTATGGTAGGGGGGAGCGCGCATAGTTTTCCCACCGCCCTTAGGAATGCGGCATTTCAGTTGACCTCAATAGCATCATGTACCGGATTTGCTACGGATAACGCTTCCGCTTGGCCGGCGTTGTCCATACTCTTACTATTGTATTTTACATTTCAGGGGGCGTGCAGCGGTTCAACAGGAGGCGGTATAAAGGCGGATAGAATTTGTGTCTTCATAAGTTCCATGAAGGCGCAGTTCAGAAAACAATTTCATACAAATGCCGTGACCAGAACCAGATTGGGCAATAGAGTATTGGAAGATAATTTTGTCTTGGATGTTAATGCCTTCATAATATTTTATATTGTAATTATTTTTATAGTGGCTTTGCTTCTGGCATTTTGCGGCGTAAATATTCAAGATTCATTTACCGCATCCGCTACCAGTATGGGGAACTGCGGACTTACGCTGGCCACGTTTGGTTCTTTTGGTAATTATTCTGCATTTCCTGCATTCGGCAAGTTTATTCTTACATTTGAAATGTTGCTGGGTCGTCTTGAGATATATCCTCTTTTGATGATATTCGGCGTTTACAAGTGGAAATAATGGCTGTTGATAATTATTTAACAGACAAGATGATTCAGAGGTTCAAACTTGAGCCTACCGTATGTCAGAAGAATCTGTTTGAACAGATGTCTGCGTTTCTTTCAGCTGACCCAGAGAAAGAATGGATGATGGTGATAAGCGGATATGCAGGCACGGGTAAGACATCCGCCCTTGCATCATTTATCGGCGTATTAAAGGAGCACGGATATAAATATGTATTGCTTGCCCCTACAGGCAGGGCTGCGAAGGTGCTATCAAATTTTACAGGAGAAACTGCAAAAACTATTCATAAACAGATATATAGACAGAAGTCTCTGGCAGACGGACTGGGAATTTTTTCTCTGGACTTTAATAAAAATAAAGAGACCGTATTCATAGTGGATGAAGTCTCTCTTCTGTCTGCACAGAGTGAAAACGGTTCTATATTCGGTACAGGAGATGTACTGTCTGATTTAATAGCTTACGTGCGCAATGACGCCTCCAACAGATTGGTACTTACGGGAGATCCTGCGCAACTTCCTCCCGTGGGACTGGAGAAAAGTCCGGCATTGGATTTAGATTATCTTGCGCAATTTACCTGCAATATCCGATCCGCACATCTTACAAGCGTTGTGAGGCAGGCGGCAAAAAGTGGAATTTTGTATAATGCCACATTACTCCGAAAAGATATAGAGAAAGAAAACACTGATGCTCCAAAGTTGTGTATTAAAGGATTTTCCGATGTTGAGGCAATTGAAGGAGACCGACTTATTGAAAAGCTCTCTGATTCCATAGATAAGTACGGAACTGATGATGTTGTTGTTCTGTGTCGTTCAAATGCAAGGGCCAATAAGTATAACCTTGGCATAAGAGCGCAGGTCCTTTACAGGGAAGAACAGCTTTCCAGGGGAGATAAGTTGATGATAGTTAAGAATTGCTATCAATTTGAAAATCAGTCTAAAGAACTAGACTTTATCGCAAACGGAGATGTGGCGGAACTTGTCAAAATCTCTAACTACGTCGAGCGATACGGATTGCATTTTGCAAATGCGACTTTAATGTTCCCGGATTACAACAAGGCGGAAGTAAATGCTAAAATAATTTTGGACACTCTTACATCTACCTCAGCGGCCTTGGGGCAGGATCAGCAGAGGGAGCTGTATAGAGCTGTATATGAAGATTATTCATCTATCGGGAATAAAAGAAAAAGGAATGCGGCTGTGCGTGAAGATCCGTTCTTTAACGCCTTGCAAGTAAAATATTCTACAGCTATCACGGGGCACAAGTCTCAAGGTGGTCAATGGCGCTGTGTTTTTATAGACAACATTCTGTGGCGGGATGATATTACATTGGATGACAAGAAGTGGCTATATACTGCCATAACCCGTGCCGTGGAGAAAGTCTATTTAGTTAACTTCGCAGACAGGTTCATAGAAAAATAGGTTTGCACGTTCCATAAAATAATTGATTATATTTTTTAAGTCATGAATAAAAATAAATGTATCTCTTTTATTACAAGTGCGTTATGCGTATTTACAATTGCTGTTGCGCCCGCAGATTTGATGGCGCAGAGCCGGAAGGTCGCAGATGTCTCGGGCAATGCAGCCAAGAATAATTTTACATTGGAACAGATTGCCTCCGATAATTTTCCAAAGGGGGTGATTAACGGAGTTCCGTATGTGATAAAATGGTCTGACAACCGCAATATTATCCTTGCGGATCCTAACAGTAAGGAAATGATGTACAGCAAGTACAACATTAAGAGCGGTAAAAACGAAGCTGTTAAGGATAAAAATTACAATCCTCTAATACGCTCCAAAAAGGCGGACAATTTTATTTTAGAACTTAAAAAAGAGGAGTTTGCTTCAAAGGGGCTTTTATTTCATTATTCTCCCGACAGTTCAAAAATTGCATATATCTCCGGCAATAATCTTTTTGTATATGATGTGGTGTCAAAGAAGAATACACAGCTGACTTTTGACGGCAGTGAAGTTATTCTAAACGGTTATGCTTCATGGGTTTATTATGAAGAAATTTTGGGCAGGCCGTCTAAATACTGTGCCTATTGGTGGAGTCCGGATAGCAAGCATATTGCTTTTTATCATTCAGATGACAGTCAGGTGCCTATGTTCCCGATTTATGATCCGTCCAGTGTAAAAAACCAAATTCGCAGAACTCATTATCCAATGGCAGGGGAGAAAAATCCTGAAGTTAAAATTGGTTTTGTCAGCGCTGAGGGAGGGACAATTACATGGGCTGATTTTAATGAAAAAGATGATCAGTATTTTGGAATTCCGTTTTGGAACGCCGACGGCAGCAGGTTCATAGTACCTTGGATGCCAAGGGTTCAGCAAGATTTGATTTTTTATTCTGTTAATCCAGTCTCCGGTGCAAAAGAGTCAATTTACAAAGAGCATCAGAATACTTGGATTGAATGGCCGGATCAGATGGAATTTGTTAAAGACGGATTTTATATGGTTAGAGATTTTTCTATGTGGGAAGAGATTTATTATCAATCTTTTGACGGGAAAACATCAAGGCAGATTACGGACGGCAAAAACTGGAATATTAAGTTTATCCGTCTTGATCAGAAAAACGGGACATTCTATTTTACGGCAAAAAGAGAGATTAGCACACGCAATGACTTCTACAAAGTGGATATAAAAAGCGGAGAGATAACAAGATTGTCTGAAGGGGAATATGATTACAGTATGATTATGCTGTCTCCTGATAATAAGCATTTTACGGCCTTGCGCTCTAACGCGCAGACTCCTAATCAGGTTGTTCTGATGCCAACCGACGGCTCCGGAACAGTCAAAACTATCGCCGATGCAAAAGGCCATGAATTTGACAAGTATAATATTGCGCTGCCGGAGATGGTTTATATTAAAACTCATGACGGCTATACAATTCCTGCAAAGGTTACCTATCCTGTAAATTTTGATAATAGGAAAAAATATCCGGTTCTGATTTATATTTACGGCGGTCCCAATTCACCGGTTGTAGCAGACAGATTTTCCGGTTTGAACAGGGATACGCAATGGTGGGCTAATCAGGATGTTATACAAGTTTCAATGGATAACAGAGCATCCGGTCACTGCGGTAAAGCGGGGCTGAATTTCCTATATAGAAATTTCTGGTCCGTAGAACTTTCGGATTTTGAAGAATGGATGCAATACTTTGATTCTAAACCCTATGTGAATGCCGATAAAGTTGGAATCAACGGATTTTCCTATGGCGGCAGTATGGCAACTCTTTGTGTGACAGAGGGATGCGAGTATTTCAAATACGGGATTGCAGGCGGAGGAGTTTATGACTATTTACTTTATGACTCTCATTATACAGAGAGGTACATGGACACGCCTCAGCGTAATCCCGAAGGATATGCACGCACAAAAATGGCCGACAGAATTGCAAAGTCCGGCTATAGGGGAGATAGTTCCAACTATCTGATGCTCACTCATGGAGCTGCAGATGACAACGTTCATGTGCAGAATACCATGGGACTTGTTTTGGATTTGCAAAATATGGGGAAACAATTTGATCTTATGATTTATCCCGGCCAGCTTCACGGTTATCGCGGCAAGCAGGCCTCATTTTCCGATTTATCAGATTATAATTTTTGGTACAGGCATTTGCTAGATAAGGAGACACCAAAAGTGTTGATTGATGCGCTAACAAAATAAGATAATAAATAATTTTCCGCGGGACTCAGGTTCCCAGAAATACGACAACAGCATTCAGCAGCCCGATTGTAAAACGGGCTGCTGTTGTTACAAGTGCTCCGACTAGCGGCAGCGGATGGAGAATAATTGCCGCAACAAGCAAATACAAAACAGTTGTAACCATCGGGATTACAGCTATATTGGCAAGTAAAAAATGTTGCGGTACATTTCCAAAATAATAGAGTGTAAGCGGCAATGTTGTGATTTGGCATGAGACGGAAATTCCAATCAGGCTGCATAAAAACATTACGCAATTCTTTAATTTTTTAATTGCTTTTGCCTTTTGTGTGTGTTGAAGTTTTCTGGCAACGCGCCTTTTTGCTTTGATTTCCGGGTCATATTCATCCTCGTCTTCTTCCTGTGGCTGACAAATATTGAGCGTCCTTTTAAAACTCTCATTTATAACGGGATATATAAGCGCAATGCCTGCCACTGCCGCAAATGAGAGCTGAAAACCCGCCTTAAACAGAGCAGAAGGATCTATCAAGCAGATGATCAGCGCAGATATGCATAGAACGTTCCACTTATCTGTTTTTCTGAATGTTATATCAGATATTCTCCATACGGTCAGCATTATTCCCGCTCTTTGCACAGAAGGACTGAGGCCCGTAATAATAGAGTATAAGATTATTATGATAATTGTAATTGTAAGTCCTGTAAACTTGCCCCCATAGTTTATTTTAAATGCAAAAAGCAACGTGGTTATGATTGTCCAAATTATTCCGACGTGTAATCCGGATAGGGCCAAAGTGTGCATTACCCCTGCATTTCTATATGAGTTTTGTAATCTCTTTGGAATATCCGTCTTATCTCCAAGAGTAAAAGCAGTCATTACTGCATAATCCTCTTTATCAACGATATATATTTTTAATTTTTCTTCCGCTTTTAATCTTGCTTTAATTGAAAAATCTTTAATTCTTGCGATTATGTTTTTTGGTGCTGAGGCATTTGGCGGTTGTTGGGCGATATAAGAATAGCTAAATGGAGAAATGCTCCCCTTGAATATGCTAAACCTCTCTGCGCCAAGCAAAAAGAACAGGATGATGACGCAGCTGTTAAAGTGTAAATTAAATCTCGACGGTTTAAGTTTTAAGCGCCATACAAAATGCAGCAGCAAAATTACGGCGGCAAACAGAAAAACTGTCGGGATTAAAAAATATAAAAACCGGTTTTCACAGATGTGAATCCCATGCAATCTGCCGGGACGCATAAATATTGCAGAAATAAAAATGCCGCTAAGAAACGCGGCAGTGATTTTAACTCCCCCTCTTTTCATGCCCCTCTCTTATATTCGTTTTCAAAGGTAGTTTTTTTTAAGTTATCTTTGCGTAGTTTATGAAAAAAATAGCGTTCATAGTTAACCCCGGCTCTGGAACGGGCAGCAAATCAACGATTGCCGCCTATGTGCATGATGTCTTTGGTCATAATCCCAATTATTCTATGGAGCTATTTAAAATGTCTAAGCCCGGAGACGCCCCCGAGGCTGCCACTGATTTTGCAAGACGAGGTTTTGATATTGTAACGGCTATTGGAGGTGACGGTACGGTGAACAGTGTTGCCAAAGGGCTTATTCACAGTGGTTCTAAGATGGCTATTATTCCTGTGGGGAGCGGTAACGGACTAGCAAGGCATCTTAAAATTCCGCTGGATTATCATAAGGCGGTTGATATTATTTTGAGCGGAAAATCAGTTGCCGCGGATGCAGGAAAAATAAATGAACAACCGTTTTTTTGTACTGCCGGTCTTGGTTTTGAAGCGGTCATTGGAAATGCTTTTAACAGCGGCAAAGACCGCGGACTGATTTCTTATGTAAATTTCTGCGCAAAAGAATATTTGAGATATCGCCCGGAGAATTATATTATTCAAATTGGCGGGAATACCTATCGTACAAGGGCTTTCCTAATTACGTTTGCAAATGCTGCACAGTGGGGGAACAATGCTTTTATTGCTCCTGATGCGAGTATATCAGACGGCCTTTTAGATATTGTGGTTTGGAAAAGCGCGCCTGTGGCTACCGTTCCTTTTCTTGCGGCTGAACTTTTTATGGGAACTCTCATTCATTCTAATCTTGTTGAAATGTATAGAACGGCGGAATTACACATCATCAGGGAACGTAAAGGACTTATACAGTTTGACGGAGAAAGCAGAATGATGGACGCAGATATCTCTGTTTCAGTTATTAAGCATGCTGTGCATATAATTGTTCCTTAAAATTTGTCTTATTACTTAAAAATTCAGTCTTTTTTTATTAATTTTGCGCCGATTTATAAGTTCACAGCTACAATTATATGATTATTTTAGTATTAAACAGCGGCAGTTCTTCAATAAAGTATCAGATACTTGATATGGAGAGTAAAGACAATCACAAGCTGCTGGCAAAAGGGCTTGTTGAGAGAATAGGTCTTGACGACGGCATAATTACTCACTCCGTTCCCGGAGCGGATAAATACAAGGTTAATAAAATTATTGCCAACCATACAAGGGGAATAGAGGCTGTTCTTGACTTGCTGATTGATAGTACTCACGGCGTGCTTAAATCCCTTAAAGATATTGATGCCGTAGGGCACAGAATGGTTCATGGCGGAGAAATTTTTAACAAGAGCCGCCTTATAGATTCGGAAGTCATAAAGGGCGTTGAGGCCTGCAATCCTCTTGCGCCTCTTCACAATCCTGCGTGCTTGCTTGGCGTAAGGGCTGTTACAGAGGCGCTTCCCGGTGTTCCTCAGGTTGGAGTTTTTGATACTTCTTTCCATCAGACAATTCCGGATTATGCTTACATGTATGCAATTCCTTATCACTACTACAAGGAGGATAAAATAAGAAAGTACGGATTTCATGGCACAAGTCACAGATACGTTTCAGCAAAAGGGGCAAAGTTTGCCGGACTTGATTACTATAACTCTAGAATTATTACTTGTCATTTAGGAAACGGGTGTTCCATAACTGCTATAAAGAACGGAAAATCAATAGATACCACTATGGGCCTTACTCCGATGGGAGGTGTGATGATGGGTACGCGTTGCGGCACAATTGACCCTAGTATCCCTATATATCTGATGCAGAAGTACAACGTAAGCGTAGGCGATATGGATACGATGCTAAATAAGAAGAGCGGTTTCCTTGGAGTATCAGGAGTATCTCCGGATATGAGGGATGTTGAGGCTGCTGCCGCCAAAGGCGACGAGCACGCTATTCTTGCCTTAAAAATGTTCCGTTATGGAATTATTAAATACATTGGCGCTTATGCTGCCGCAATGGAGGGGGTAGATTTGATGATATTCACAGGCGGTATTGGAGAGAATGATCCTGTTACCAGAGAGGAGGTTTCCAAACAGTTTGCTTTCATAGGCGTTGATTTTGATGCTGATGCAAATAAAAATGTCAAGAGGGGAGAGCCTGCAATCGTTTCAAAGAAAAACTCCAAGGTTATGGTTGCGGTGGTGCCTACAGATGAGGAGCTTATGATTGCAGCTGATACAATGGAAATTGTCTCCGCGAGCAAGGCCGGTTAATAATATTATATGTCGCGGCAGATAATGGCATATAAACAAGGAAGTTATGTTAAGTTACAAAATATAAAATTATAAAAATTACATTATATGATTAAAACTTTTGACCAGCTGTTTGACCAGCTGAGAACTAAGGCAAAAAAGAAATTGTCAGTTGCATGGGGCGTTGATACTCACTCAATTACCGCAGTTAGTAAAGCAATTGATGCGGGAATTGTTGATGCAACACTTGTTGGTGATTCGGACATGATTGCAAAGGTTTGCGCCGATGAAAAGATTGACATTAAGAAATTTACAATCATTGACAACAAAAATGAAGTCAAATCTATTCAGGAGGCAGTGACAATGGTTCATGAGAAAAAAGCTGATGTGCTGATGAAGGGTCTTTGCAGTACGGATAAGTACATGCACGGAATCCTTAATAAAGATTGGGGTCTTCTTCCTCCAAAGGCTGTACTTAGCCACATTGTTCTGATGCAGCATCCTAACTATCCCAAACTTTTGACATTCGGCGATATGGCTGTAATACCATTGCCTGAGTTTAAGCAGAAAGTTGCGATTGTTAAATATGTTGTCGGCGTATGTAGAGAGCTTGGAATTGAACAGCCTAAGATTGCAATGATTGCTGCAACAGAACAGATGCTTCCTGCAATGCTTGCATGTACTGAGGCCGCTCAAATTGCAAAGATGTCAGAAAGAGGACAGGTTCCCGGAATTGTTGACGGACCCCTTGCTCTGGATGTTGCAATATCTCCGGAATGCGCTAAGATTAAGAAACTTAAAAGTGAAGTTGCAGGTGATGCAGACGGATTAGTGTTCCCTAATATTGAGTCCGCAAATGTGTTTTACAAGACTAATACTCAGCTTATGAATGGTGTTAAGACCGCAGCCGTTGTTGTTGGCGCTGCCGCTCCATGCGTTCTTTCTAGTCGCGGAGATAGCATTGATACTAAGCTTAACTCAATTGCATTTGCTTGCCTTCAGGCTAGATAAAATAATTTTAAGTAACATAGAGAAAGTCTGCGCCGGAATTGTTTTCTTCTGCAGACTTTTTTAATTTTACAAAAAAAAGATAATATGTTTATACTTGTTATTAATCCCGGTTCCACATCTACAAAGATATCTGTATATAAGGATAAAACTGAGGTATTTACAAAAACGCTTAGGCATTCTGCAGAGGAACTTGCTCCGTTTAAAAATGTTGTTTCACAGTTTGATTTTAGAAAAAAGGCAATATTGTCGGCTCTAAAGGAAAATAATATTAATGTTAATGATTTGTCTGTCGTGATAGGAAGAGGCGGCTTTATAAAGCCTATTCCTTCAGGAGTTTACAAGGTTAATTCTGCCATGTTGGATGATCTTAAACACGCCCGCGGAGGAGAGCATGCAAGTAATCTTGGGGCGATGCTGGCGGATGATATTGCAAATGATGTAGCAAAAACAACCGGCAATAACGTACCGGCCCTTATAGCTGATCCAATTGTTGTTGATGAAATGGACCCTGTAGCTAAAGTTACAGGAAGTGCGGAAATTACAAGAATTTCAGTTTTTCATGCGTTGAATCAAAAGGCTATAGCCAAGAGGTTTGCAAAAGAGCACGGTAAGAAATATGAGGATTTGAATCTCATAGTTGCTCATCTTGGAGGCGGAGTATCCGTTGGTATACACAAGCATGGGATGGTTGTAGACGTTAACAATGCCCTGACCGGCGACGGTCCCTTCTCTCCTGAGAGGAGCGGCGGATTACCTGCAGGTCAGTTGGTTGATATTTGCTTTAGCGGCAAGTATACAAAAGAACAAGTTTA
>JAQWEK010000100.1 GCA_028704975.1 Bacteroidales bacterium
GGTAAGTTATGCTTACATTGCCGTCCGGTCCGTTGCTCCAGTCATATCCAAAAGCCGCCAAACCTAAGATTATCTTGTTGTTAGGCACTTCCTTTGCAAGATTATCCAATGCCGCCTCTATCCATTTTTGAGAACATATCGGTCCCGAATCACCGGACATGGAATATTCATCATACGCCATAAGCACCAGATAATCTTCATATTTAGCCAGTTCCTTAACATTATAGTCAGTATTGAAAGGCTCTATATCCTGGGATACCAGCAAGTTGTGTTTATGAAATTCCGCGGAGAGTCTTTTGACAAATTCTGTTAGATATTCATCTCTATTCTCTTTAAGCTCCTCTATGTCCAAATTAACTCCGATGAATTTATATTTAAGGCAAGTTTTTATAAGGCTGTCTATTAGTAGTTTTTGCTTTTGAGTAGAATGGAGTATGCGCCCGATGGCATCTGCCCTGAACTCCTTCTTTAAATTGTTTGTAAGCATTGGCATAATTGGAACGCCGCTCTTTCTCATTAAGTTCAAACCTTTAGAATCTATGTTTGTTATAAGCTTGTCCTTAAGGGTATCAATGAAAAACCACTCGGGCATCACAAGATTCAGATTGTGAATGTTCCTCCGCAAAGAGTTGTATGATTTTGGGTCCCATGCCACATAGAAACCGGCGCGTATCCCAGCGTTGTAATCCTCCCAGCTGTCTATGTATTTTTGCTGCAATGTATCTCCAAAACCGTGGAATCTCTTTAATTTTGAGAGTTTTGCAGCTTTCTCCTGCGCATAGTTATGATGTATTTTTTTATCTAAAATATAAGGTCTAAAACCGGAATATTCTTTTGAGTATTTAGTCTCCTGCAAAAAAGGACGGGTAGCCAGCACCGCTTTTTTATAGTCTTGGTCAAACGGCAGTGAGGGAATGTGGTCAATGATAAACATTGCAATAAATACCGCAACCAGCAGAGCCACTGCAAAAAGAATCACTCTTGCACTCCACTTAATTTTCCTCCATCTGGAGGGACTATCCGCCTGAAAAACCTGCTTTGCCATAACCAGAAAAGCCGCTTAATCTCTACCTAAAATAACCTCAGCAACAAAGATAAGTCGCGGCTGCAAAAAGAGTGCTAAACTTTCAAAAGATTTTTGATTATTTCGCCCACGCATTATCGGCAAAACCGGTCTTTTCACACTATTTCAGCCACCTGTCCAGCCAACTGAAAAATGTACGCTGCCAGAAGATGCCGTTCTGCGGTTTTAACACCCAGTGATTCTCATCGGGATAGATTAGGAACTCTGCAGGTATGCCTCTTAGTTTTGCGGCATTGAATGCAGCCTCGCCTTGTGAGTACAGTATTCTGTAATCTTTCTGGCTGTGAATGCAAAGGATTGGAGTATCCCATTTATCTACGTATAAATGAGGGGAATGCGCATACGTATTTTGAGCAACTGCGTTATCTTTATCCCAGAAAGCGCCGCCCAAATCCCAATTGGCAAACCACATCTCTTCTGTCTCTGCATACTGCTGCTGCTCATTGAATATGCCGTCGTGAGCTATAAAGGCCTTAAATCTCTTGTTGTGATTGCCTGCAAGCCAATATACAGAGTAGCCGCCAAAACTTGCGCCTACGCAGCCAAGATGGTCTTTATCAACGTATTTCTCATTGCAGGCATCGTCAATGGCAGTAAGGTAATCCTTCATGCACTGGCCCGCATAATCTCCGCTAATTTCTTCCAGCCACTCCTGTCCAAAGCCCGGAAGACCGCGGCGGTTAGGAGCTACTATGATATAACCGTTTGCAGCCATCATCTGAAAATTCCATCTATAGCTCCAGAACTGACTTACAGGGCTCTGAGGTCCGCCTTCACAGTAAAGCAATGTCGGATACTTCTTATTTGCGTCAAAATGAGGCGGATAGATAACCCAGCAAAGCATATCTTTGCCATCCGTAGTCTTTACCCATCTCTCTTTTACATCTCCAAGTGTAATCTGGTCAAGGATAGATTTATTCTCCCGAGTAATCTGCTTAACTTCTTTTGTTTTCGGATCAATAGTGTAGATATCATCTGGCACACTCATGCTGTGGCGCTTGGCTATCAGGTTCTTGCCCATCATAGCAACAGAGCCGTAATCATGCTGCCCCTCTGTCAGTTTCTTAACATCACCCTTTAGATTAGTGCTGTAAAGCTGAGTGGTGCCATGCCATGTGCCGACAAAATATAATTGTTTTCCGTCATGGCTCCAGCAATAATCATCCACGTTTGAGTCAAAAGACTCTGTAACGTAAACTTTTTTACCCGTTGTCAAATCCTTAACACATAAGCGATTACGGTCGCTCTCATAACCGTCTCTCTCCATGCTCTGCCAAGCAATGTATTTTCCGTCAGGGCTGTATTTTGGATTGATGTCATAGCCCATACTCAAATCGCCCTCTTGATGATTGATGCTCTGGTGCTTCAATGACTCATCATATTTTATTACAGGATCTTTGTAACCCTCCGGCTTGCAGAGATTTACGGTTTTGCCGGTTTCTACGTCATACTCGTAAATGTCTGAATCTGTAGATGTAGCATAATCAATTCCGGTCTTCTTGCGGCATGTATAGGCAATCTTTTTTCCGTCCGGACTCCAGGCTAATTGCTCAATTCCGCCAAAAGGTTTTCCCGGACACTCGTAAGGCTCTCCCTCCATAATATCTTTAACATCAGCCAATTTGCCATCCTTGACATTTGCCACAAATGTATGTGGGATACTTTCAACCCACTCATCCCAATGCTTATGCATCAAATCTGTTATAAGCATTCCCGATGACTTGGGAAGATCCTTGTAAATATCTGCAGCTTTTTTTACCGGTCCGCTGCAAGGAATAGAGTGCACAAACATAACCTTTGAACCGTCTGGAGAAAAAATAAAACCTTCCGGTTCTTTATATCCGCAATCAATTATCTGTCTGACAGAGCCATCCGGATTCATTGTCCATATCTGACTCTTTCCGTTTTCTGAACTTAAGAAGGCAATCTTTTTGCCGTTTTCTATCCAAGAGCAATCCGTCTCGCTGTTGGCGGACTTGGTAATCATCTTGTTATCAGAGCCATCTGCATTCATTACATAAATAACGCTGTGGCTTTTGTTCTCTTTTACACTGTAGTATGAGACGGTATAGACAACCTTGCTCCCGTCGGGAGAAACGTCCAGACCGCCAATTCTTCCCATGGCCCACAAGGCTTCCGGAGTAAGAACGCCGCCCTTGACATTTATATTCTGCCTGCCTATAAACACTTGCGCTTCAGCCTTCTGAGCAGAAGCGCCCGCAACCGTCATAAGTAATGCACTCATTATTACTGCTAATTTCATATGATTAAATATATTGTTTAAGTTTAAATAAATTCCTTTCCAAGGACAAGATACGCAGCTCCCAAAAGAGCCGCATCGCTCTGAACCTCACTGGCGCAGAACTTGACGCTCTTCATCGATATCGGCTGCCCCCATTTGCACGCCTCATTATAAATTTGCGGAATAAACTGCACTGCAGGCCCAAACACTCCTCCGCCAAAAATTATTTTCTGAGGATCAAACAGACTGACAAGATTAGCAGCTCCCATTCCCCACATCTGAACCGCCTTGCTCAGCACTTTAACAGCAACAGGATCAGAAGGATAAGAAGCAAACACATCATGTGACGTTACACTTTCAACAGGCTTATCTCTTAATGCACTTTTTATTTCTGAAAACTTTTTACTCCCGACAGTCTCTTTTAAAGCCCGCAATTCTTTTCCGGCCTGATATCCAATTCCGTTGCCGCTGGCATAAGTTTCAAAACAGCCGCACTGGTCAAACTCTTTATTATAAGGATTTTCCAAAGCCATCCACCCTGTCGCCCCGACAATGTCATTTGCTCCGTGAAGCACTCTTCCGTCAATCAAAATCCCTGCACCTATTCCGGTCCCGACGGCAATATATATGGCATCCGTACAATCTTTTGCAGCTCCCCTCCATTTTTCACCAAGTATATAACATGTTCTGTCGCTTTCAATTGCAATATTAGCTTTTGATGAACCGATGACATCAGAAATATACTTTTTCAGAGGGAAATCCTCCCATCCCGGAATATTAGGAGCCCAGACGGTTCCCTTTTTTGAATACACAATTCCGGGAACACATATCCCGGCGCCGGTTATTGTATATTGAGCGGCCAGACTCTTCATCATCTCTACAACCAGCTCACCTACAGCGTATCCGGTACGCCCGTCTAATAGACGCATGTCTCTTTTTTGAACATTTCCGCATTCACTGAAAACAGCCGCAGACACTTTGGTGCCGCCCAAATCAATTCCTATTACAGACATAATTTATTTATTTTTTCCTGCGCAACAGAAAAGAGGCCAAAAAGACGGAAATGAGCATAATAACAAGTATTAAAAGAAAATCTGCCAGTCCATTGAACTCTCCAAAAATTGGAAGTTTTATGTTCATTCCGTAAATGCCTGCAATTAGCGTAGGCGGCATAAATAGAATTTGCACAAAAGTTAAGATTCTAACTATTTTGTTTTGCTCCAAATTAATTAGTCCAAGAACGGTATTCTGCAAATATTCCAGTCTTTCAAAATTAAAATTTGTGTGGCTCAGCAAAGAGACAATATCGTTTACCAAAACCTCAAGTCTTGGACGAATGTCGCTTGGAAACTTATCGCTTCTCAGCACCGCGGTTACAATCCTCTGCTTGTCTACAATATTCTCCCGGACCTTCATCGTGTTTTCCTGCATTTGATTGATATCCAGCAGGAAATCTTCATTAACCTTGGCACCAACGCTTATATTCTGTCCGTATTTTTCTATCTCCTTGGCCATAACTTCAATCATATCGGCGTCCAAATCAACTCGTCCCTCCATGATTGCAACAAAAATATGATAACCTGTAGGATACAGCTTATAAGAATTCAGCATCCTTCTTTGGAACTCCGTAAAAGTCCTCAGCGGCGCCTGTCTTGTTGTAACAAGCACACCCTCTGATATTACAAACGATACTGACTCTTCTGAATAACTATCGGGACCCGGAGAGATAAAATCCGTATTTGCAAAGATTGCCGTGTCCGTCTCTGAATAGCGGGAAGAACTTTCAATCTCTTCCGCCTGTGCACGGCTCTGTAATGTTGTCTCTAGAAATTCCTCAACTGATTTAGTTTCAACTGCGCTAGGTTCATACAAATCTATCCACAGGACATCATCAAAACCCAAATTTTCCGTCAGTTCCTTAACATCTGACGTGGTGGTAA
>JAQWEK010000101.1:0-2803 GCA_028704975.1 Bacteroidales bacterium
CCAAAGAAATCATCTTCAAAATTTACTTTGCCCTCCTTGGTCTTGGGGATATTATTCAAATCCATTGTAGTAACCTGGAACATTTCTCCTGCACCCTCGCAATCGGACTCCGTAATCAGCGGAGTGTGGAGGTAGTAAAATCCTCTCTCATTAAAATATTTATGAATGGCAAATGCCATTGCATTTCTAATTCTAAAGACGCATCCAAAAGTATTTGTCCTCATTCTCATGTGGGCAATCTCTCTTAAGAATTCCATTGAATGTCCCTTCTTCTGCAGCGGATAAGTTTCAACATCCGCTGTTCCGTAAATTTCAACGCTTTCCGCCTGAACCTCTACACTCTGTCCTTTGCCCATGCTCTCCACAAGTTTGCCTTTCACGCACAGACATGCGCCCGTTGTGACATCCTTCAAACTCTCCTCTGAAAATATCTGTCCGTCACAAACAACTTGAATATTTTTAACGGTGCTTCCGTCATTCATTGCAATGAAAGCAACATTTTTATTTCCTCTTTTTGTTCTAACCCACCCTTTTACAACAACCTCGCAACCGGGCTTTTCCTCAAACAGTTGCTTAATGTTTTTTCTCTGAATTTCACCCATTTTTAAATACTCCTATTATCTATTATTATTTTTTTCTCTGTTATTTTAGCGGCTTATTTTTATCCCGACAGCTTTTACTTTACATATTTTTTAATTGCCTTTGCCCAAACTGCATACCCCTCTTCCGTAAGATGTAAACCGTCAGTAGAAATTGCAGGGTTCATCACCTGATCCTTTGCCGGCATATTAAGGTCGGCCTTTCCGCCAACCAAAAACAAAGGATAAATATTTATAAAGGTAACACGTTCTTTATGTGCGATTATTTTTAAACCGGCATTAATTTCTGAAAACATCTCAGTCTTTCCCTTAAGTCTTTTGTATCTGTTAAAACTCTCATTAATAGGGAGCAAACTCTGCAGATACAACTTGCTTCCCGGACATTCCTTCTTAATTTTCTTAACAAGATTATCAATCAGCACCACTATAGAATCAACGGATAAATCATGACTAACGTCATTTGCCCCCGTTATTAAAAAAATCTTTTTGGGTCTCCCTTTTGCAATTTCGTCCAGCCTGTCAGATATGCCCTCTGCAACATCTCCAATAATGCCGCGATTCCGGATTGCCCCTCCTGTCTCTGCAAGTTTCTCATTAACGGCAGGAAAATACGTGTCCCATTTCCCCCCCTCAATCAAAGAATTACCAAGAAAAACAATGTCCTCTCTGCAAATTGGTTTTTCAGCGGCAAATTTTTCAAGCCTTGTATAATAATAATTGGTATACTTGGCTCCCTCTTTTTGCGCCATCGGATTAAGGTTCTGAGCCTCTGTAGCAGTCTTAATCAAAGCAGTGCTGTCCGCAGACACGTTCTTTGTATTATTCTGAGCCTCAACAAATACGGGAAATAAGATAACCCCTGCAAGTGCAGCACAGAAAATAGATAAAGGACGTAAAACCGTCGGAAATAAAATATTTTTGATTCTAAATAACATTATGGATATTAAATAAGTATCTCGCCTCTGCTGAACAAGAATTAATTTTTAAGTTCTCCAAAGCCCATTGCCCTATAAATTTTCTTAGGCAGATCTGTATTATTTTGTCTGCCGCTAAACATCTGACTGCAAGCTCCTACTGCAAAAACAGGAACGGCTCCTCCGGTATGTGAACTCGTAGTCCATCCGATGTTTGCCGCCTTGCTCAAAGAATCAACAGGCTCCTGTTTCAAATAATTATCAACGGTAATTTTTTCCTTTTGAACTTTCTTTAAAGTAACATCCACGCCGGATAAATCAAATGTATAACCCTTTGTCCGTCCAAGAGTTAGACCGCCTGTTTCATGATCTGCCGTTACAATTATCAAAGTTTCTTTTGGATGTTTCTTATAAAATTCAAAAGCAACTTTTATAGCTTCATCCATATCTATTGTCTCCGTAATAACACCGGCCATATCATTATCATGAGCCGCCCAGTCAATCTTTCCACCCTCGCACATCATAAAAAATCCTTTGTCGTTTGGCTTGTAAAGAAAATCTATTGCTGATGCAACTACCTGTTTAAGCGTTAAATCCTGAGGCCGTCTTTCCATCACATAAGGAAGTATGTCATTTACTCTGGATGTATCTGCCTGAAAAAGAATCATCTTCTTTGCACCTGCAGCCTTCTTTGACTTATAATCATCTACTCCGTAAGCCACTGTATACCCGCATTTTGCAACGTTGTCATAAATATTATGCTTTGCATTTGGAATCTTCTTGCTATTCACGCCGTCAAAACCGCCACCGCCAAAAAAATCAAAGCCGCTCTTTGGAAGTTGCATTGCAATATCGTAATATCCGTCCCTGTCTGCGGAATGTGCATAAAATCCCGCCGGAGTTGCATGATCAATTGTAACAGTTGTCATTATTCCAATCTTAACTCCCGCATCATGCAGAAAGTAAGTAAACTGCCTCAAATCCGTAGAATCCGGTCCCATCCCCACAATATTATTCCTTGTCTTATGTCCAGTAGCTAAAGCAGTTGCAGCGGCAGAAGAACAAGTAATCATATTGCTGTAAGAATATGTAGTCGCCATTCCCATCACCGGAAACTGAGTAAAACACAAAGGATCGCTTCCAGGAACATTACCGTGCTCCGTTGCCAGATATGCCTCCGTTAAGGCAACATGGGCGAATCCCATCCCGTCACCAATAAAGAAAAAAACGTACTTGGCTTTAGGGGTATTTTTCACAGGTGTTTTTGCGTATGACGCTGATATCACAAAC
>JAQWEK010000101.1:2903-5078 GCA_028704975.1 Bacteroidales bacterium
AATGAAGTTGAAATCATAAAGAAGAACAGCAACATGAAGACGACATCAGGAAGTGATGCAGTACTAATTGCTGGAGCTTTTTTCTTATTACTTTCTCTAAATCTTCCCATAATAATTTCCGCTATTTGCCTTTAACATCTCTAGGTTCTGCCTCTGAAATACTCTGAGGTACAGCATCACGAACTATCTTCTGATGATCCTCATCCAGAGCAGCATATCTCTTTCCATAGTTTTGCATTGCAAAAGAGTCGCGTACCTCATTAAACGCTCTTACAATCTCATTTTGAACTTGAATGTAAGCGTTGTAGCTGGTGCCACGGTCATTCTGCAAAGAAACAACACCCTTGGAAACCGCATAATTACCAAATCCCTTAACATTAACGGTCTCCCTCTCCGGAAGATTGGGATCGTTAGCAGGGTTTGTAATAAATTCAACTATTTTATCCTTGATTTGACTCACGTCCATAGGCTGAGAACCAACCAAAATTCTATCATTGGAATTAATCTTGACAATGATAACATTTCTACGGTTGATCTTCACATCCTGCTGCTGCTTTTTCTCCTGCATAGGAGGCAAACGTCTTTGAAGACCCTTGTCAACGTCCATGGTTGTTGTAACCAAGAAGAAAACCAGAAGCAAGAATGCAATATCGGCTTGCGAACTTGCGTTAATCTGAGGAGTTTCTTTACTAGCCATAATTATTTAATTACTTTCTCTGTTTGAATAAGCCGCTAAAAACTGCACACAAAAATGCACAAACAAGAAGAATGATACTCAAAATCAAAGAAGCATCAATCCACTTAAGTGTTGCATGTGTAGGAGGAGTGGCAACGTGAGCATCAACCGGACTGCCAGATGCAATCAGGAATGATACCAAACATAATAATACGACAACTCCAAATTCCCATAAAGTCTTTTTGCTGCTACCGCCAGAACGATAGAAGAAAGGCATGACCAAAGTAATAAGGACAGCCAAGGCGCAAAGAATATATGCCCAATTTAGAATTGAACTCACCATTTTGTTGCCGGAGCCGTTGAATACATAAAACCCGAGGCAGACGATAACAGAGATGATGTATATTATGTATGTAAAAATTTTTGCTGATTTAGACATACCGATTATTTTTTATTGCTGAAGTGAGTTAAAACATCAACAAAGCTAATGGATGAGTTCTCCATTCCGTTAACGATGTTATCAATTCTTGATACGATGTAGTTATAGAACAACTGAAGAATAATAGCGACGATCAATCCGCCGATTGTTGTGATCAAAGCGACTTTAATACCACCTGCGACAACGGTTGGAGAAATATCTCCTGCCGCCTCGATAGCATCAAATGCGCCAACCATTCCAACAACTGTTCCAAGGAATCCCAACATAGGGGCCAATGCAATGAACAATGCAATCCAAGTTAGTCCGCTCTCTAGCTGACCCATTTGAACTGAACCGTAAGAAGTGATTGATTTCTCAACTACATCCAGACCCTGATCCATACGAGAAAGACCCTGGTAGAAAATACTTGCAACCGGTCCGCGAGTGTTACGGCAAATTTCCTTTGCAGCGTCAACGCCACCATTATTAAGAGCCTCATCAACTTTCTTTACAAGTTTGTCAGTGTCAGTTGTGGCAAGGTTAAGATATATGATTCTTTCAATTGCAATAGCAAGTCCAAAGATAAGGCACAAGATGATTGTAGCCATGAATCCGGGACCTCCCTCAATGAATTTAATCTTAATCTGCTGATAAATAGGCTGATCAGAAGTTCCACTCATTAGCTCTTGTGAAGACATCTGAGAGCTTTGAGCTGCTGCTGGAGCTGCTTGTTCCGTTGCAGGAGCGGTCTTTGTAGAGTCCTGTGCAACTGCGTTCTGGGCAGTAAAGGCCATAATGCCAGCAACTGCCAAAAACATGAAAATTTTTTTCATAAATTTTTTTGTGATTTAATATTAAACAATGTATTTGTAGTTATTCTTTTATTTTCTGAAAAACCGAGGCGCAATTTACACATTTTTTTCTAACAAGAATCTGTCAAAGCAAACTAAATTGTAACCTCCCCCCTTAAACTTATCAACATATTTTGCTTAATTACTTCTATATCAGTGTATTTACCCATAAGAACAAATAATTTGGCAAGAGCCGCCTCTGTTGTACTGTCATACCCGCAAATAACCCC
>JAQWEK010000102.1 GCA_028704975.1 Bacteroidales bacterium
TGGTTGTAGACGTTAACAATGCCCTGACCGGCGACGGTCCCTTCTCTCCTGAGAGGAGCGGCGGATTACCTGCAGGTCAGTTGGTTGATATTTGCTTTAGCGGCAAGTATACAAAAGAACAAGTTTATAAACTTATTAATGGCAAGGGAGGCATGGTTTCATACCTTGGAACCAACTCATTTTTAGAGGTTTCTAACGCTGCACAGAACGGAGATAAAAAAGCTGCGTTTATAATGGAAGCGTTTGAATATCAGCTGACAAAAGAGATAGGTTCCCTGGCTCCGGTTGTAGACGGACATGTTGATGCAATCTTGATTACCGGCGGTATGGCTCATAATGCTGATGCAATGAAAAAAGTTGAAAATAAGATTAAATTCATTGCGCCGGTTTACATCTATCCCGGTGAAGATGAGATGGGTGCGCTTGCACAAAATGCGTATGAAGTTATTACCGGAGAGGCAAAGATTAAGAATTATTAATATAATCCCGACAGTTTACTTAATCTAAAATGAGTTATATTTTTCCCGCCCGCTTTTCATCCAGAATTACGGGCGGATTGTTTTTTCTGTTAATGTTAACGTTTGTCTCTGCCGGATGCCGAAATGCGGTAAGGTCTGATAATAAGCGTATTGCGAAGTCTAATGAGGATGGCATATCTGTCGTGAACTCCATGCAATATGCAGAGTATTTAAAGATTTCCGGAGATACCGTTAAGACAATAAATGAGTGGAAGGGGAAGACGCCCGTTGCGGAAACTTTTATTCTTGTTCCGCGTGATTCTGCAAAATTGCTTGCAAATAATCCGAATGCAATACCTGTTCCAGTAAGGAGCTGCGTGTGTATGTCCACATCTTTTCTTGCATACCTTAATGTACTTGGACAATCCTCATCCGTAAAGGCTCTTAGTGGTACGCAATTTGTTTATAATGAGGACGTTAAAAAATTAATAGCTGAGGGGAAAATTGCAGATATCGGAGCAGAGTCAGCTCCAAATTATGAGAAGATAATGTCTCTTAAGCCTGATGTTATTTTTGCATACGGAATAAGCGGGAATGACAATACGTATATAGAAAAATTGCGTCATCTTGGATTAAGAGTTATTCCAATTAATGATTATCTGGAGAGGACACCGCTGGCAAAAATGGAGTACTTTAAATTTTTTGGACTTGTGACCGGTACTGAACACTCCGCAGATTCTATTTTTGCGTCAAGGGCAAAAGCATATGTTAAGATCAAAAATGATTGTGCTAAAGGGTTGGCGGATAGACATATAAAGAAGACAAAAGTTTTGCTTAACATGCCTTTTAAAGGGATATGGTATATTCCGGGCGGAAAGAATTACACATCAAATTTGATAAAGGATGCCGGCGGAGAAATACTTGGAACGGATCCGGAAGGAAGCAGTTCCGCTCAAGTCAGTTTTGAGAAGATTTATGCTCTTGCAGCTCATGCGGATATTTGGCTTCATCCAAATACCGTCTCTACTTTTGCCGCTCTTGCGGCGGATAATCCGTTGTATAAAAAAATTCCCGCTTTTTCTAAAAAACAAGTTTACAATAATACAAAACGCAGTACCCCGGGCGGAGGAAGTGATTTCTGGGAGAGCGGAGCCGTTGAGCCTCAGGAAATTCTGCAAGATTTGATTCAGATTATGCACCCGGAACTTGCACCAAAAGGGAGGGAACTTAAGTATTATATTCCTCTCAAATAGGTGCCGTACTGCAATCTTGTTTAGTATCCTGCCTATAATTAGGCATAATGTTTAACTTTGCCTCCTATGGAAAAATACCAAATAGCGATTGTTGGCGGTGGAGCGGCCGGACTTTTTGCAGCTGCCTTTGCCGTTAAATCTTTTAAAGAAAAATCATTGTCATCCCCATCGGGGTTAACTCTTCCGCATATAATTTTGCTGGAAAAAGAGGAGCGTTGTGGCCGCAAGATAAATATCACAGGCAAAGGATGTTGCAATATTACAAATACAAGAATGTGGGATGAGTTTTCTCCTCATATACATCCGCAGGCAAATTTTCTAAAAAGCGCTTTTTTCGGGATGAGCACATCAGACACCATAAATTTTTTTGAAAGCATAGGACTGCCTCTGACAGTTGAAAGAGGGCAGAGGGTATATCCAAAAAGCATGCGCGCAGCAGATGTTACCAAAGCATTAATTGACTATATATCAGGCGGTTTAGTTAAGATACAGACTAGCTGCATTGTTGAAAAGATTGAGAAAAGTCCCGACGGTTTCTCAATCTCAACAAATCGCGGTAATGTCAAATCTGACAAAGTAATAATAACTACCGGAGGTCTCTCTTATCCCGCAACAGGTTCAACAGGAGACGGTTATAAGTTTGCTAAATCTCTGGGACATTCCGTGGAGAAGTGTTTTCCTTCATTGACCGCTCTTATTCCCAAAAACTATTTTAAAGATCTAAAGACGGAAGAAAATTTTTGCGCGGCATCTGAAAGAACATTCTCCCAAATAGGCAAATCTCTTAACGGTCTGGAGTTAAAAAACGTATCTGCACAATTGATGGTAAACGGAAATGTGATTCAGGAAGAGTTTGGCGATGTGGACTTTACAGATGGCGGAATAGAAGGACCTATTATTTTTAGAGTAAGCAGAAAGGGTGTTGAAAACATAATCAACGGACAAAAAGTGCAGTTGATTTTAGATTTAAAACCGGCGCTATCATTGCAGCAAATTAACGCAAGGATTGAGCGGGAAATGAAATCTCTTTCATCTGTTGTATATGGAAGATATCAGGCAAGTAATAATATAAACAGTTCTAATCCAAGCACTTTAAGATATCTCCTTAGGAAGATGCTTCCCATGCAAATGATAAAGCCGTTTATTGGAATGAACAAAGATTTGTCTGTTAAAAATCTTGCTGAGCATCTAAAATACTTAGAGTTTGATATTGTATCTTACATAGGATATGACAGATGTGTTGTTACATCGGGTGGAGTTTCACTTAAAGAAGTTTCTCATAAAACAATGGAATCCAGGCTTGTAAAGGGACTGTTTTTTGCCGGGGAAGTTCTTAATTTGGATGGAGATACCGGGGGATATAATCTTCAGACCGCATTCTCTACCGGCGCGCTTGCAATGCAAAACTGCCTATTATAGGCTGCTGAGTCTTAGCAATAGAGTACCGGAAATAGTTTGAATTTATTCAGCAGATTACGGAAATCTTTAAATCTCCGTAGATAGCCGCCTCTCCGTTTTTATGCGTTTTCACATTTATTTTGGCAATCGGAGCAAGCTCCAGCGCAATGATATCGCCGCTCCTTAATGACATATATTTTGACACTATTTCTACTGAGTCATTAAAATTTCCGATATTAAATTCAGTTGCGTACTTCTTAAAATCAAAGTCTTCCGCTTTAACTGTTTGTGATAAAAACGTACTGTTATCTAATGAGTCATATAGGGCTTTCTTGTAAGAAAAGTCTTCTTCTTTATTGGGGAGAGCGGAATATTCATCTGTTCCGCAAATGTGAATTCCATGTCCGCAGTTAGAATAGTGACGAGGTGCAAATTGTTTGACAATTGCTTTACCGGCCCGGCTAATTTTTAAATAAATAAATGGAATTATCAAGAATCCGCCGATTCCGTCGGGAGCATAAAAATTGGTATCTTCTGATATTGAGGTATCAGGGCGTGCATAAAATTCGCGCAATCCAAAAGGAAAAGTGAAAATATCCATTTGCAAAATACTAATGACTGGGATCTTAACGGTATTTGTCCGGATGCAGTTTTATGTCGGTCAGAACTTTCTTTGTATCCAATGTAAAATCGCCCTGTTCCATCCATGCAAAATAACTTGGTTCATGAGACAGAACATCAACTACAAGTTTGCCCTTGTGCTTTCCAAAATTAAATATTGCCTGACCTTTTTCATTTACAATAATTCTCCCGGCATAATCCAAAAACTTTGAGCGTGTGGAAAAATCGGCAAGCATTTCTACATCATTTTTGAGCGTCTCCGGATATGTATCCAGCTGAGCCTTTAGAACTTCATATGTTGCCATTGTATCGGCTTCTGCCGAGTGGGCATTTTCTAAGTCTTTGTGGCAGTAGAATTTATAGGCGGCAGAAAGTGTGCGCTGTTCCATCTTGTGGAAGATGTTCTGTACGTCAACAAGGTGTCTTTTATGAAAATCAAAGTCAACGCCTGCGCGCAGAAATTCCTCTTCCAGCAGGGGAATATCAAACTTCATAGAGTTGTATCCGGCAATATCGCATCCGCTCATCCACAGAGAAAGACTCTTTGCAACCTCCTTAAACTTAGGACAATCCTTGACGTCTTCATTGGAAATGCCATGGATTTTTTGAGCCTCAGGGGATATCGGAATCTCAGGATTGATTCTTCTTGTTTTAATATCTGTGCTGCCGTCGGGCATCACCTTTACGCATGATATTTCCACGATGCGGTCCTTGGCAACGTCAAGACCGGTGCTCTCAATATCAAAAAAAAGAAGCGGGTTCTTTAAGTTTAATTCCATATTAGCTGTTGATTCTCATTGGCATAAGCAGAGCGCAGATTTCCTCTTGCGGTTCTGTCTGAACTGCCGGCTGGATAAGGGCCGCTTTAGTAGGATCCGCAAGTTTAATGCAAATCTGGTCATAAGGAAGATTGCTTAAAATCTCAATGAGGAACTGAGACTTAAAACCAATTGCCATTGAGTCTCCGCTGTATTCGCATCCGATAGTTTCATTTGCGCTCATAGAGAAATCCAAATCTTGTGCAGTGATATTTAATTTATTTTCAGCTACATTAAATACAATTTGGCCTGTGGCCTGATTTGCACAAACGGCAACCCGTCTTGTTGCATTTAAAATATCAGCCCTTGAGACAGTTATTATGTTAGTGTTGTTCTTTGGAATTACCGTTCTATAGGCAGGGTAGGTGCCTTCTACCAAACGGCACACAACCAGCTGTTGCTCAAATTTGAAGAATGCATTCTTTTTATCAAACGTTACAACAACCTGTTCATCAGATAGTCTGGCAAGATTGTTTTTTAAAATGGTTGCCGGCTTTTTAGGTAGCACAAATGAACAACCGTCGG
>JAQWEK010000017.1:0-18963 GCA_028704975.1 Bacteroidales bacterium
CCCTTTTCATCTGTGAAAGCACCGACCTTTGTTCCCTTCACCTGAACATTTGTTCCGGGGATTGGCTGGCCGTCATCCTTAGAGGTTACGGTACCTGTTACCGTAACTTTCTGCGCAAACATTATTGTGGAACACAATGCAGCTAACGCAAATAAGAATAGTTTCTTCATTGATTGTTTGGTTATAGTTAATAATATGTTGAATAATATTTAGTTGTTACATTATTCTCCATAGCAAAAGTAACAAATTAGTTCCATTGGAGTAACAAAATTGTAATTTATTTGTTACTTTTTTTTTGAATTGGCTGCAACGTTTGAAAAAAAACGGCATCATAAGCTTTTAAAACCGGTTTTCATGGTTTATTTGAAGAACCTGAAAAGTCTTAAAATTCAATAAAATAGACTTTCAAATTGAAAGAAAGAGATATGCTATTTTTGCCTCAAAAAGATATTTACAGGACAGCCCGTAAAATTGAAATAACTGCGCAACTTGTTCTCTAAGAAACGTTTATACGGTTCTTTGATGTATTGCGGCAGGTTGCAGAAAAAGGCAAAAGACGGAGTCCTTGTAGGGAGCTGAGTTATAAATTTAATCTTTATATCCTTGCCCTTATACATTGGAGGCTGATGATTTTCAATTTCCGGAAGCAGAGCCTCGTTTAACTTGGCTGTAGGGATTTTCCTGGAATAATTTTGATAAACTTCCATTGCAACTTTGAGAACGTCAAAGATTCTCTGCTTGTTTATTACAGATGTGAAAACAATTGGAACATCATTGAACGGAGCTATTTTCTGAAGAATGGATTCTTTAAAATCTTCCATTGTCTGGGAGCTCTTTTCTATTGTGTCCCACTTGTTTACAACAAATACGCAACCTTTGCCGTTTTTTTGGATAAGGTAGAAAATATTCATGTCCTGCGCCTGAATTCCCTCCGCCGCATCTACCATCAATAAGCAGATATCTGAATTTTCTATGCTGCGCACTGCACGCATAACAGAGTAGAATTCAAGGTCTTCTGTGACTTTAGCTTTCTTCCTCAAGCCTGCAGTGTCTACAATCATAAAGTCATAGCCAAATTTGTTATATCTGGTACTTATTGAATCTCTGGTAGTTCCGGCTACAGGAGTGACAATATTTCTGTCCGTTCCAAGCAGCGCATTTGTAAGAGAAGACTTCCCGACGTTTGGTCTACCCACAATTGTAATGCGTGGAAGATTTTCAAGTTCGGCATCTTCCGGTTTCGGCTTTGGAAGTACCTCGCAAATTTTATCCATCAGATCTCCTGTGCCTCCTCCGTCTGCGGCTGCAATGCTGAACGGTTCTCCAAGTCCAAACTTGTTGAATTCATAAGAGCCGTACATTTTATCTCCGGTATCCACTTTGTTAACGGCCAGAATAACAGGTTTATTACAGCGTCTTAAAATATTCGCAATTTCTTCATCATAGTCTGTTATTCCCGTATCAACATCACACATAAACAAAATCACATCCGCCTCTTCTATTGCGGCAAGAACCTGTTTGCGGATTTCATTCTCAAAAACATCCTCAGAATTAGACGTATAGCCACCCGTGTCAATTACGGAAAAAGTTTTTCCGCACCACTCGCATTTACCGTAGTGGCGGTCTCTTGTAACGCCGGCCTCTTTGTCTACAATTGCTTTGCGCTCTCCAACCATTCTATTGAAAAGCGTTGATTTGCCAACATTCGGACGTCCTACTATTGCAACAATTCCCATAATTTTTCCCTCCCGACAGTTTTATTTAATTAATTTTTTTAAGGCGCAATCTCCAACTCCACAGCCGCTGCACTCATCATCCATTGCGGATTTTATTTTTCTTGTGTGTCCCGGTTTTTTGCCTGATGCCTCTCCCCAAATAGCCTCGTCTTCCTCCTTCATACAAACAATTCCTCGCTTTCTAAGTTCTTTATTATGAGAAATCTCCCCATCCGGAAACTGCCCGTTCTTTTTAAAGATTATGTTAAAACATAATCCAAACACGCAGAGCGCAACAACAACAATGGAGATCAATATTACCTTCATAACGCACAGTATACTAAATGATTATAAGAGCCACTTCTCTTTATACCCAACAGGCTTGCTGCTGATATTAAGAATGGGAGGCAACTGATAAACTTTAAAATAATACTTATTCATAAGCTCTGTAATCCTCTTCATTACAGCTTTATCCGCACCGTTTTTAATAAGCTGATCCGCCGTTTTTCCCCCTTCATTCATTGCATATAAAAGAGGATCCATTACTGAATATTCAGGAAGGGAATCTGAATCTTTTTGTCCCGGATGCAGTTCTGCCGATGGCGCCTTAGTTAAGGTCGACTGAGGAATCACTTCACTATCGCTGTTGATGTAATATGCTAATTCATAGATATCTCCCTTGTATAAATCCGCAATTGGCATAATGGCTCCGGCCAAATCTCCGTATAAAGTACCATATCCCATGCAAAGTTCGCTCTTATTAGACGTGTTGATAACCAGAGCATTAAACTTATTGGAATATGCCATCAAAAGGGTTGCGCGTATTCTGGCTTGCAGATTCTCCTCTGCAACACTCCATTGATTGTGAAGTCCAAAAACAGGCTCAAGCTCTTTCATAAACCTTTTGTAGATTTCACCAATAGTAACAACGTCGTATTTAATGCCCAAATTTTCAGCCAAGTCAACGGCATCTTGAATCGAGTTCAAAGTGGAAAATTCACTTGGCATCATAAAGCCGTGAACGTTTTCCGCGCCCAAGGCCCTTACTGCCAAAGAGGCTACGACTGCAGAATCAATACCCCCGCTCAAGCCCAAAATAGCTCTTTTCACTTTGCAATTTGCAAAATAAGCTTTGATGCCCTCAACCAGAATATCATGTATTTGGTCAATTGTGAATTCCTTGTGAATTAGCATATTGTAAAAACTTTAAAACTGTCGGGACCTTAAAAAATTTTCTAATAAATAAAGCTGGTAGAGAATGACTTGTCTTTATAAACTTTGTCAATTACATCTCCAAATAACTCAGCAACAGATACTACCTTTATTTTGCTTGTGTCTGTCCCTTCCGGTGCGCGCAACGGAATAGTATCAGTTACAACTAATTCTTTAAGAGGAGATGAAGCTATGTGCTCATAAGCGGCTCCGCTTAAAACGGCATGTGTTGCCAAAGCTCTAATACTCTTTGCACCCTTGTCCATCAGCATCTTGGCGGCCTTGCACATTGTACCGGCGGTATCTACCATGTCATCAACAATTACAATATTTCTCCCCTCAACATCTCCGATTGCCGTCATAGAGCCCACAACGTTTGCTCTCTCCCTGCTCTTGTGACATATAATCATCGGGCATCCTAAAATTCTGGCGTATGCATTTGCTCTTTTTGCGCTTCCCATATCAGGTGCTGCTATTGACATATCCTTAAGTTTTAAAGAGCGCAAGTAAGGCATAAAGATGGAACTTGCATATATGTGGTCTACCGGGAAATCAAAGAATCCCTGAATTTGGTCTGCGTGTAAATCTGCAGTCATCACCCTGTCGCAACCTGCTGCCGCAAGAAGATTTGCAACAAGTTTTGCGCCAATGGAAACTCTCGGGCGGTCTTTGCGGTCCTGTCTTGCCCAGCCAAAGTAAGGCATAACGGCAATCACCTTATGTGCTGATGCCCTGCGTGCCGCATCAATAAGCAGCAACAGTTCCATAAGATTGTCTACAGGAGGGAAAGTTGAACATACTATGAAAAGCGTATTACCTCTTACGCTCTCCAAGTAAATCGGCTGAAATTCTCCGTCGCTGAACGCGGTGACTTCAGCCTTTCCCAAATCCATTTTTAAAGACTTTGCAATTCTCTCTGCAAGATATCTGGAGTTTCTTGTAGAGAAAATTTTTATAGGATGTTCCATGATGATGATATTTTTGTAGTTAGTAGATTATTTATTTTTAATTGAGTTCAAAATTTTTTCTATGTAACTGAGTATATCCTCTTTACCCGTCCCTTTCTCTGCAGAGCTCACAAAACACGGAGGGAGCTCCTCCCAATATTCCAGCATCGCTTTTTTTATATTCTCGACAGATTTTCTCATCGCCTCTTTTCCCATTTTGTCTGCCTTTGTAAAAATAACGGCAAACGGAATATGCGCTTTCCCAAGACTTTGCATAAAAGCCAAATCCATATCCTGCAAAGCATGTCTGGAGTCAATCAAAACAAAAAGATTAACAAGCTCTTCCGAGTTGTTAATGTAGTCATTGTTCATCTTTGCCAGCGCATCTCTCTGAGACTTTGGAAGCTTTGCAAAACCATACCCCGGAAGGTCTACCAGATACCAACTTCCGTCTATGAGAAAATGGTTCACAAGAACCGTTTTTCCGGGTGATGAGGATGTTCTTGCCAGCTCTTTTAAGACGGTTTTTCTCTCCTTTGTACCGTCCAGTTTTTGAGCCCCTCCGCATAACATATTAATTAGAGAGGACTTACCGACGTTGGACCTTCCAATAAACCCAAATTCAGGGAGTTTCTGCTTTGGCTTGTTGTCTGTTTTGGTGCTGCTTCCGGCAAAAACGGCCTTAATAATTTTCATTTGTCAGGATTTGCGGCAAATTTAAAAAAAAATCAGAGATTTCTTTGTAAATTGCAAAGTGTTTGGGCGGGAAATAATTACCAATTTATGAACAATTTGCGGGAGTTGATGTAAATGGCTGAATACAAATTAAATATGATTGATGAGGATGAGGATTTGATGAATGCGGCGGCGGCCGAAGAACGTTATACGCTCTCAGAATTTTTAGAGGAAATAGAGACAGATGTAGAGAATTCTTTTTCAGATGCAAGATGGATTACTGCAGAAATCAGCAGCATCACAAATAACTTTCCCGGGGGGCATTGTTACTTGGAGTTGGTAGAGACAGAAACCGGAGGTGACAAAATAATTGCCAAGGCAAGAGCTACCATCTGGAGAGAAAAAAACAGAATGCTTACTCCTTTTTTCAGGGAGACTGCGGGCGGAGATTTGCGCAGCGGAATGAAAGTGCTGATAAAAGCCGGGGCTGCATTTTCTACCGTGTTCGGCTTTTCTTTAAATATCATTAACATAGAACCTTCTTTCACACTGGGAGATATGGAGGCGCACAGGCAGCAGACTCTTAAACGCCTTGATAAAGAAGGTCTTATGAATCTTAATAAAGAACTTGCAATTCCCGCGCTTCCGTGCAGGATAGCGGTTGTTTCCGCAGAGGGCGCTGCGGGTTACGGAGATTTTATTAAGCACATTAAAGAGGGAGCCGATGATAAATCACATCCCCTTGCGTCAGTGCATTTTAAGATAGAACTTTTTGAGTCTCCCATGCAGGGAAGTGAAGCTCCGGAGGGAATTGCAAAGGCGTTTTCTCTCATTGCGGCATGCCAGAAAGAATTTGACATTGTGGTGCTTATTCGCGGAGGAGGAAGCCAGATGGATTTGGCCTGCTTTGATGAATACATTGTGGCAAAGGCAATTGCGGAGTCTCCGCTTCCTGTTGTCACAGGTGTAGGTCACGATAGAGACATACATATTTGTGATATGGTTGCCTGTCATCCTGTTAAAACTCCGACTGCCGCCGCTGCATTTTTGCTTGGCATCTTTGCGGAGCAAAAAGAGCTTGTAGCATCAATGGAGGAGAGGATGCAAAAGGCTGCAACACTATATTTTGGGCGGCAGGATTCTTTGCTGGAGCAGCTGATTACAATGGTTCGCGCAACAAGCGGAAACTATGTGCTCAAACAGCAAAACATTCTGGAGCAGAAAAAAATATCTGTCGGGAATATAATTTCAAAATTCCTTACGGCAAGAGAGAATGAAATTAAAATGCTTGAACTTAGGCTGCAAAGTTCCAGTCCGATGAAGATATTGGAGAAAGGTTACAGCATGGTTTTTGTTGATGGACGCAAAGCGGTGTCAATTAATGACATAAATGATGGATCTCATCTGCGAATTTTAATGCGCGACGGAGAGGTAAATGTGACGGTGTCAAAGAAAAGTGATGTTGAATAGTGCGAAATGATTGAAGTTGAGAGAAATTTAATTGGATTATTTTAAGAGGTAAATTGTATGGCGGAAGAGAAGAAAACTTATGAGCAGGCGGTGCAGGAACTCAATGCTCTTGTTAAGAAGATTGAAGATCCGAATGTCTCATTTACAGACTTGGAGAGCGGACTTAAAAGAGCAATGGAGTTGATTAAGTTTTGTAAAGAGGAGCTGCAGGGCTACAAAGAAAAATTTGATAATATCAAATGAAGATTTTTGAGAGGGACTCATATCTGGAACCTTACAAAAAGATCATCACGGAGCGTTATCAGCAATTGATAATTGCAAAAGAGAACATTGCGGGATACGGGAATACTTTGTCCTCCGCTATAAACAATCATTTATTTTACGGCGTTCATGCAGAGGGGAAGTTTAGAGTGTTCAGAGAGTGGGCTCCCAATGTTTCAAATATTTGGGTGATAGGAGATTTCAACGGATGGGAGAAGTCTGACGACTGGAAAATGAGTAAGGTTGCCGGCGGAAAAACTTTGGAAATTTATTCTACCGCCGCAGACGGATGGACCGGCGACTGGGAGCTTAAAGTTCCTTTGGATAAAGCTTCGCACGGTGCTTTGTTCAAGTGGATTGTGCAATGGAACAATGACGGTGGCGGCAAATCAGAAGGGGAGAGAATTCCTGCTTATGCAACCAGGTGCGTGCAAGATGCGGAAACAAAAACTTTCTCTGCGCAAATTTGGGATCCGGAAAAGCCGTACAGGTGGAAAAATAAATTTGACGGTGCAAAGGCTGAGCGCAAATATCCTCTTGTTTATGAGGCTCATATAGGAATGAGCGGAGAGAAGGAGGGGATTGCTACATTTGCGGATTTTGAAAATAACGTTCTGCCACGCATAAAGAAATTGGGTTATAATACTCTGCAAATAATGGCTTTGCAGGAACATCCATACTATGGCTCTTTTGGTTATCAGGTCTCAGGTTTCTTTGCGCTGAGTTCCCGTTTTGGGACTCCGGAGGAATTTAAACACCTTGTAGACAGCGCTCATTCTATGGAAATTGCTGTGGTCATGGATATAGTCCATTCACATGCCGTTAAAAACGAGATTGAGGGGCTTTCAAATTTTGACGGAACAAAAACTCTTTATTTTCATAGCGGTCCAAGGGGGGAACATCCGGCATGGGGGACGCGTTGTTTTGATTACGGCAAAACGCAAACATTGTTTTTCTTGCTCTCCAACTGCAAGTTCTGGATACAGGAGTATCATCTTGACGGCTTCAGATTTGACGGCATTACCAGCATGATGTACCGTGACCACGGGCTTGGGAAAGCGTTCACTTCTTATGATGATTACTTTAACGGCAATTCTGACAACGACGCCATAAAGTATCTCGGACTTGCCAACATCTTGATACATGAGATTAATCCTCAGGCAATTACAATTGCAGAAGATGTTAGCGGAATGCCGGGTCTTGCTGCGCCGCAGAGAGAGTACGGCGTGGGCTTTGATTTTAGAATGAGCATGGGGGTTGCGGATCACTGGATAAAGTGGATTAAGGAGCAGAAAGATGAAAATTGGAATGTGGGAGATATGTATTGGGAGTTAACGCGCAAGAGATGTGACGAGAAGACAATAAGTTATGCAGAATGTCATGATCAGGCGATGGTTGGAGATAAGACAATCATTTTCCGTCTGATGGATAAAGAGATGTATGACAAGATGAATATTGATTCTCAAAGTCTGGTGATAGACAGAGGAATAGCTCTGCATAAAATGATAAGACTGCTTACCATTTCAACGGCGGGAGACGGGTATTTGAATTTTATGGGGAATGAGTTTGGACATCCGGAGTGGATTGATTTTCCAAGAGAGGGAAACAACTGGTCCTATTTTTATGCTCGCAGACAATGGTCTTTATGTGATAATAAACTATTGAGGTACGGTCTGTTAAATAATTTTGACACTGCAATGATTTCTCTTTTCCGCAGCGGAAATGTTTTTTCCGCTGCGCCTGTGTCTCTCTATAATGATATTCATAATCAGGTGATTATACTATCGAGAGGAAAATATTTATTTGCATTTAATTTTTCACCGGTAAGTTCATTTAGAAAATATATGTGCTCTACCGGTCAGGCTGCCTCTGAGGGTGCAAAATGGAAACAGGTGCTGGATACGGATTGGAAAGAGTTTAACGGTTTTGAAAGGAACGACAGGAGGGTGCTTCACAAAGAGGAGTTTGGAGCCGATGTGCAGGGGAATGGGAAAATTGAACTTTACCTCCCTTCCAGGACGGCGCAGGTTTTAACAAACATTTAATATTCTTCAGGCATTTACACTTTGCGTAACTCTCTCATTGTCCGCAATTATATCCATTTTGGCTGAGACCTCCCTTTTTTGTTACGTTTTTACTTATTCTAAATCTCTTTTGTAAATTTGCGAGCGGGAGAAAAACGTTTAATATGGCATACTTGGAATTTAATAAGGAAAAGTTGGTGAATCTGGAATACTCTCTCTCCAGGGAGATTCTATTGTCCAACCGGGCGGGAGGTTATGTTAATACCACAATTGTTGGCTGTAATACAAGGAAGTATCATGGTCTTCTGGTGGTCCCGATAGATAATTTTGGAGGGGAGAAGCACATTCTTCTCTCTGCAATTCATGAGAGCCTTGTTCAGCACGGCAAATGTTTTAACCTTGGAATCAGCTCATACGGAGATGTTTATGAACCACGCGGACATAAATATATTGTGGATTTTCAGATGGATTACTCCTCCACAATTACGTATCAGGTTGGAGACATGAAGTTTAGCAAAACTATAATGTTTGTAAGAGAGACAGAGGAAGTATTGATAAAATATACTTTGCTGGAGGCACATTCGTCTGCAACCCTAAGGCTTAAGCCCTTCTTGGCATTCCGCAACATTCATGCTCTTACAAAAGCAAATACAGACGCGGATACTCGCTTTATGCCGGAAGACAACGGAGTCGCTTTCTGCATGTACAAAGGCTTTCCCATTCTGAATCTGCAACTTAGCAAAAAGAATGAGTGGATTGCATGTCCTGACTGGTATTACAATATTGTTTACAAAGAGGAAAGCAGAAGGGGATTTGATGACAGAGAAGATTTGTTTGTACCGGGATATTTTGAAGTTCCAATTAAGAAAGGAGAGAGCATAATTCTCTCTGCAAGTACCTCACCTGCAGTCTCCAAGAAACTTGCCGCAAGATTTGCAGATGAAATAAAAAAGAGAGATAACCGCCGCAACAGCTATGATGAATGCATGAAAATTGCGGGCAAGCAATTCATTATTAGGGATAAAGGAGAATTCAGCATCTGCAGCGGATACTCTTGGAATTATGAGTGTCTCCGTGATACTTTTATCTCCCTGCCGGGTTTGACGGTTTATAGTGACTCAGATGAGGAGAAGTTTCATAAAGTGCTGGAGAATGCTTGCACTAAAAAATTGAACCAGCTGGTGACATCTTCTAATCAGCCGGATACGCCGTTGTGGATGTTTAATACTTTACAAGAGTATCAGGATTGGAAAGACGATTTATGGAAATTTATCGACCAGGGAAAAGTTAATTCCGCAACACAGGATGCCGTTCAAAAAGATATTTGGGACAGGTACGGAAAAGCGCTTAAGGAAATTATAGAATCTTTCTTGGATGGGCGCAGAGATGAAATTAAACTGCACAATAACGGATTGTTGTGGGGAAAGAAAACGGACACCGCTCTTACCTGGATGAATGTTTATGACGTAAACAGAAAACCGATAACGGAGAGAGGCGGGTATCAGGTTGAAGTTAATGCTTTGTGGTACAATGCGTTATGCTATTACTCCGAGTTGGATAAAAAATTCGGAGACGGAAATTATGCAAAACGTCTCTCTGTTATTATCAGAGCCGTCAGGGATAATTTTTACAATTATTTTTGGTGTGAGAAGTACGGACATCTTGCCGATTACGTTGATGAAGAGGGGCAGAATGTTTTCACCCGTCCCAATCAGCTGATCGCCTGTTCGGTCTCATATTCCCCAATAGAAGAAGATGTTAAAATGAAAGTTCTGGAAGCCGTGGAAAGAGAATTGCTTACAACAAGGGGAATAAGGACGCTGTCACCTAAAAATCCTCTTTATAAGGGCGTTTATGAGGGGAATCAGTCGGTAAGGGATTATGCTCACCATAACGGATGTGCCTATCCCTGGCTTCTGGGTCCGTACGTAATAGCGTATTTAAAATTGCAGGGAAAGTTCTGGATACCAAAAGGTTTGCATCTTATTCATGCATTTGAGGAGGATATGACAATTCACGGAATAGGTACGGTGTCTGAAATGTACGACGGCAATCCTCCGTTCATTCCTCACGGGTGTATTTCCTCCGCAAACAGCGTAGGAGAATTAATAAGAGCAAAGTATGTACTTACAAGATTTGGGGGGAAGAAGAGATGAAAGTATTAATGTTTGGATGGGAATTTCCTCCCCATATTAGCGGCGGTCTTGGTACCGCATGTTACGGCATTACAAAAGGATTGTCAAAGCAAGGAGTTGAGGTTCTGTTTGTTATGCCGTCTGCCAGCGGAGATGAAGATGCCGGTGCGGCTCATATTATCAATGCATCAGATGTTTCATTTGAAAGCACTTGGACAAAAGTCAGTGTCTTTTTTAAGAATGTAAAATTCTTAAAAGTGAGCAGCACGCTCGTTCCTTATGTTGACCCCGAGACTTTTAGAAATCTTACGGTCAAAGAGATGGAGGAGAATCAGAAAAAATCTGATTATGAGATGTTCAGAATAAAATACGGAGACAAGTACAAGTTTAGCGGAAAATACGGAATCAACCTTATGGAGGAGGTTGCCCGCTATGCAATGGTTGCCGCATCAATTGCTTCTCAAAATGAGTTTGACGTAATTCACGCGCACGACTGGCTGACTTATGCAGCCGGAATTGCGGCAAAAAATATTTCAGGCAAACCGCTTGTAGTTCATGTCCATGCAACGGAGTTTGACAGAAGCGGGGAGAATATAAATCAGATTGTTTATGATATTGAAAGGATGGGAATGCATGCGGCGGATAAAGTTATTACCGTTAGCAATCTTACAAGAAACATTGTAATAAACAAGTACGGGGTTGACCCTAATAAAGTTGTGACGGTACACAATGCCGTTGACTTTTCCGCGTATAAAAAGATGGATGTGCAAAGAGGTGTGGATGAGAAAATCGTAACTTTCCTTGGGAGAATAACATTCCAAAAAGGACCGGAATATTTCATAGAGGCGGCGGCAAAAATTTTGAAGAAATGCAATAATGCAAGATTTGTTATGGCAGGCAACGGTGATATGCTAAACCGTTCAATCAGGCGTGTTGCAAAATTGGGCATTGCAGACAGATTCCATTTTACCGGTTTTCTGAAAGGTTCAGATGTAAGCAAGATGTTTTCTTATACAGATGTTTATGTAATGCCTTCTGTATCAGAACCATTTGGTATATCTCCGCTTGAGGCGATGAAGTCTAATGTCCCTGTCATTATCTCCAAGCAGAGCGGAGTTGCTGAGGTTTTAAAGTATGCTATAAAGGTAGATTTTTGGGACATTGACGCACTGGCAGATTCAATTTACGCGCTGCTGAATTATACGGCAATATCTAAGATGAGTGTCAGATGCGGAGCAGAAGAAGTGAATCAGTTAAAGTGGGATAACGCGGCGGCCAAGATTAAAGATGTTTATTATCAGGTTATTGCGGGAAAATAATTAGAGAAGAAGTATTTATATAAAATATTGACAGCATGGAAAAGTCATTATGCATATACTTTCAGGTTCATCAGCCGGACAGATTGCGCCTGTACAGATTTTTTGATATAGGAATTGACAGTCATTATTATGATGAATTTGCAAACAGAACAATAATGCGCAGAGTAGCGCAGAAGTGTTATATACCTATGAATAAGCTGCTTCTGGAGTTGATTAAAAAACACAAAGGGGCGTTTAAGGTCTCATTCTCCGTAAGCGGAGTTGCGCTGGAGCAATTTAGAAAGTATTGTCCTGAAGTTCTCGACAGTTTTAAGTTGCTTGCAGAAACCGGCTGCGCAGAGTTTTTGGCAGAGACCTACTATCATTCTCTTGCATCCTTAAAGAGCGAGGAAAGCTTTAAATATCAGGTGAATATGCACGCAGATGCCATAAGACAATATTTTGGCGTCACGCCAAAGGCTTTCAGAAATACCGAACTGATATTTTCAGATTTAATTGGTTCCGCAGTTGCTTCAATGGGATACATGACAATGCTGACAGAGGGGGCAAAACATATTTTAGGCTGGAAGAGTCCAAACTTTGTCTATACAAATGCAATCAACCCAAGACAAAAATTATTGCTTAGAAATTTTGGATTAAGTGATGATATAGCCTTCAGATTTTCAGACAGAAGTAACCCTTCATGGCCTATTACAGCGGAGAAATATGCCGGATGGCTTAATGACGCAATAAAGAATGATGATGTCATAAATCTTTTTATGGATTATGAAACTTTTGGAGAACATCAGGGTGCTCAGAGCGGCATATTTGATTTTATAAAAGCACTTCCCGAGTCAGTGTTGAGAGACACCAAGATAAAATTTAGAACACCTTCCGAGGTTACGGAGATTCACCAGCCGGTTGCGCCTCTACATGTTCCGTTTGCAATTTCATGGGCGGATGAGGAGAGAGATACAAGTGCGTGGCTTGGGAACGAGCTTCAGAATGAGGCTTTTGGGAAGTTGTATGCACTGGAGAAAAATGTTATGGCAACAGAGAATCAGTCTTTGATTTCAGATTTTGGAAAGTTGCAGGAGAGCGATCATTTTTATTACATGTGTACAAAATTTTTCTCAGACGGAGCAGTGCATAAGTACTTCAATCCATATAGCACGCCTTATGAGGCATTCATAAATTATATGAATGTGCTGAGCGATTTTGAAATAAGAGTGAAGAGGGCAAAAGGCGGTGAAGCGCATGCAGAAGCGGAGTCTGTCGCCCGGAAAAAAATCAATAAACCTACGGCAAAGGCCGCGAAAAAATCTGTAGTTAAAAGGGACGCAAAAAAGAGCGTCGCAAAGAAAACGGCAGTTAAAAGAGACGCAAAAAAGAGCGTCGCAAAGAAAACGGCAGTTAAAAGAGACACAAAAAAGGGTGTCGCAAAGAAAACGGCAGTAATAACTGTCGTGAAAAAAAAGAGTGACAAATGATTCAGAAAATTATAGAAAGGGCGGACTACTTGTTTGAGGTTAGCTGGGAAGTTTGCAACAAAGTGGGCGGAATTCATACCGTCATTGCAACAAAAGCGCATAATCTTAGTAAAGTTTATGGGAAAAATCACATACTGATAGGGCCGGATGTCTGGATGGAAACTAAAAAAAATCCGGAATTTTCAGAAGATCGCGCTTTGTTCCACTCATGGAGTAAAAAGGCCGTAAATGAGGGGATTAGAGTTAGAATAGGGAGATGGAATGTTGCCGGAAACCCGATTGCGATACTTGTGGATTTTTCATCTTTTATTACAAGAAAGGATGAAATTTTTGCAAAGCTTTGGGAAGACTTTAAGCTGGATTCAATCAGCGGTCAGTGGGATTATGTAGAGCCAACTCTTTTTGGATTTGCCGCCGGTAAGGTTATTGAGAGCTTTGTGAATTTTTACATGCAGCCGCATCATAAAGTTGTAGCTCAGTTTCATGAATGGATGAGCGCTGCCGGATTGCTGTATATTAAGAAGCAGAATCTTGCAGTCGGGACAGTCTTTACAACTCATGCAACTGTTGTGGGAAGATGTCTTGCATGCAATAATATGCCGCTGTATGACTCTATAAATCTGTATGATGCAGATGAGAAGGCAAGGCAGTTTAACGTTGTTGCAAAGCATTCTTTGGAAAAGACGGCGGCACAAAACGCAGATGTGTTTACTACGGTAAGTAACATTACCGCCAATGAGTGCTGGCTGTTTTTAAAGCGTAAGCCCGATTTCATTACCCCTAACGGATTTGACGGCATTATTGCTCCTGCGGAGGGAGAATATGATAAAGCGCGTTCAGAGGCAAGACGGCTTATGCTACATGTTGCATCCAATATGTATAATATTGATTATAAGGAAGATACTGTTATTGTTGGGATAAGCGGAAGGTATGAGTACAAGAACAAAGGCATAGATGTTTTTCTGGATGCTGTGGATAAAATTAAAAACGAGGGATGGAAAGGGAGAAAAATTTTAGCATTCGTAATGATACCCGCCGGCAATAACGGTCCTGATAAAGATCTGGCAGCCAAGCTTGAAGGAAAAGGAAGCAGGGACTATAAAACATACATAACCCACTATCTGTCCAACGGAGGGCATGATGCTATTCTTAACAGAATAAGGTCCTTTAATTTTGATCCTTCAAAGGATGATGTCAGCGTAGCATACGTTCCAACCTATCTGAACGGGAATGACGGAATCTTTAACAAATCGTACTATGACATTCTTCCCGGAATGGATTTAACCGTGTTCCCGTCATACTATGAACCATGGGGTTATACTCCTCTGGAGAGCCTTGCATTTAGAGTTCCTACAATAACCACATCGCTGTCAGGATTTGGCGCTTGGGTTAGTGATAACTATAAAAAAGAGCATCCCGGAATTGCAATTTTGCAGCGCAGTGATTCTAACTATAATCAGGTAGTGGACGGTACTGTTGCAAAGATAAAAGAAATTGCAAATCTCAATGCCGCGCAAGAGAAAGATTATAAGGCAAATGCAAAGGATGTATCATCCGTATCTTTATGGGATAACGTAATAGTTTACTATAAGCAGGCGTATGTTAAAGCCTTAGAAGAAGTGGTTAAACGCAACGGTGCTTTCCCGGAACTTGCGGAGGAGCCTGAACAGGAGGTAAAGAAGTTCCAGGTGGAACCTCCCCAGTGGAAGCAACTCATGATTAAGAAGTCTCTTCCCGACAGATTAAAGGGGCTTGATGAACTTTCCAAGAATTTATGGTGGTGCTGGAATCAGGAGGCAATAGAACTGTTTCAAATTGCAGACCCCGCGCTTTGGAAAAAATCGGAGGAAAATCCAATAGCAATGTTGGATATGATGGATTTGAAGAAATACAGAGAACTAGTTGCCAACGAGGAATTTACGGGAAAGCTGGATAGCGTTGTAGAGCATTTTCATCAATACATGTCTCTCAAAAAAGATGAGAGTGCGCCGCGCATTGCATACTTCTGCATGGAGTACGGATTGGATACTTCATTAAAAATATACAGCGGAGGTCTTGGAATTCTGGCGGGGGATTATTTGAAGGAGACCTCTGATATGAATGTGAATATGAACGCAATAGGCTTCCTTTACAAGTACGGATATTTTACTCAGAAAATTTCTGCAGGCGGAGACCAGATTGCGCTCTATGATCCGCAGGATTTTAGTATGACGCCCGCGCAGCCCGTAATGGACAATAACGGAAAGTGGCAAAAAATTTCAGTGGCTTTTCCGGGAAGAAATATATATGCCCGCATCTGGCAGGTGAGGGTAGGAAGAATCAATTTGTTTCTTTTGGACTCCGACATAGAAGACAATTTACCGGAAGACCGCGGAGTAACCGGACAGTTGTATGGGGGAGATTGGGAAAATAGATTAAAACAGGAACTGCTACTTGGAATAGGAGGCATCAGGGCTCTCAGATTATTAGGTATTTACGCAGATGTTTACCATTGTAATGAGGGACATGCCGCATTTACCGGACTGGAGAGATTAAGAGAGTATATTCAAAATGATAACCTCTCATTTTCCGAGGCGCTGGAGGTTGTACGCAGTTCTTCTTTGTTCACTACGCACACACCCGTTCCTGCGGGACATGATGCGTTCTCTGAAGATATGATGAGAACATACTTGTCTCATGACCCTGAACATTTGAAGATTTCATGGAATGACATTATGCGGCTTGGAAAGTTGGACGTTAATAATCATGATGAAAAATTTTCCATGAGCAATTTGGCAGCCAATCTTTCTCAGGAGGTTAACGGAGTTAGCCGGCTTCACGGAAAAGTCAGCAGAGAAATATTCTCTAAACTTTGGCCCGGATATCTTCCGGAAGAGTTGCATATCGGCTATGTTACAAACGGAGTGCATTATTCAACATGGACTGCTCCGGAATGGAAAGAAATTCATGCAAAAGTTTTTGGAAAAGATTTCTCTTCTCATCATTATGACCGCAGTTGTTTCCAGGGATTCCGCAATGTTCCTGATGATACAATATGGTCTGTGCGGAAAAAGCTGAAGAAAAAACTTTTAGAAAAAGTTAAAGAAATTTTATCCGAGTCCGGTACTGCAAACCCTTATGCACCTCATGATATTGTTAAGATTAACAGTACATTAAATGATAAAATTCTAACCATAGGATTCGCTCGCAGGTTTGCAACTTACAAGCGCGCTCATCTGCTTTTTACAGATTTAAAGAGGCTGGACCAGATTATAAATAATCCGTCGAGACCTGTACAATTTTTATTTGCAGGAAAGGCGCATCCGGCTGACAAGGAGGGACAAGATTTAATCAAGAGAATTGTAGAGGTTTCCAAGATGCCGCAGTTTATTGGCAAGATTATTTTCATTCCCAATTATGATATTTCACTTGCAAAGTATCTTGTGCAAGGTGTTGATATTTGGATGAATACGCCAACCAGACCATTAGAGGCATCAGGCACTAGCGGAGAGAAGGCCGTGATGAACGGGGTAATGCATTTTTCAGTTCTCGACGGATGGTGGGTAGAGGGATACAAAGAGGGAGCCGGTTGGGCCTTAAAGATGGAACGTTCTTATAATGACCGGGGATTCCAGGATGAGCTGGATGCCGCAACTCTATATAATATTCTTGAAACCGACATTGTACCAAGATATTATGATGTTGACAAGAGAGGTATATCAACAGCATGGATTGATACTATCAAGAACTGCGTTGCCGAAGTTGCGTGCAATTTTACAACAAACAGAATGGTGGAAGATTACCTGAGGCAATACTATATCCCTCTTTGTACACGTAAACACATGTTAATTGAAAAAGATTTTGCCATTGCCAAGGAGATTGCCAGTTGGAAGAGAAGGATGCGCAGGGAATGGCCGGATATAGAGCTTGTTTCACAAGAAAGGATTGATACTTCAAGCGGTGTTCTTCTGCTCGGGAAAGAGTATAAGGCCAAGATTGTGCTGCAGCTTGGAGAGGTAAGCCCGGATGATTTGGGGCTGGAATTACTACTTACGGAGAAGAGTACAAGCGATGTTCCTGACGGACCAAAAAGCGGCGGAGAACTTGCAATCAAAGGAGTATTCCCGTATAAATTGGAAAATTTTGATGCCGGCAGGGCTACTTATGTTTGCAATTTAATACCGGAGGAAACGGGTACTTATCTTATGGCCAGCAGATTATATGCATATAATAAACTTATGCCCCACAGGCAGGATTTTGAATTAGTTAAATGGTTGTAAATTTGCACACCGCAAATTGCGGCATTTAAACAAATTGTATATTTTAATTATAGAGAAATTAATTAGAGAAAGAATATGATTGCAGCAGCTACTGGATTTTTTGACGGAGTACATTTAGGGCACAGAAAGGTTTTGACGCGCCTTTGTGAAATTGCAAAGGCAAGAGGAGAGAAAAGCGTCGTTGTAACTTTTTGGCCGCATCCGCGCAGTGTGTTGCAGCAACAGGCTTACAATCTTAGGCTTCTGACAACACTGGAGGAGAAAAGGGATCTATTCAAAGAGATAGGAATTAACCGGACAATCATATTAAAGTTTACAAAAGAATTCAGCCTTCTTACAACTGAAGAATTTTTAAGCGTATATCTTAAAAAGAAGTATGATGTTGATACTCTGGTTATAGGGTATGACCATAAAATAGGACATGATGTTAATGAGACGCAGGCGGAGATGATAGAAATTGCGCGTAAGGTAGGCATAGAGGTAGTCAGAGTTAATGAGTACGTGGACGGGGAAAGTTCTGACAATAAGGGAGTATCATCTTCCGGAGAGATTATAAGCAGCACAAAAATCCGCCATATCCTGGAGGGCGGAAATATTGCAAAAGCAAATTCGTTCCTTGGGTATCGTTATGGTTTAAAGGGAGTTATAGTATCCGGAAAACATATTGGCAGAACAATCGGATTTCCAACTGCAAATCTGAAACTCTATAATCCGCTTAAGCTGGTGCCGGAGAACGGTGTCTATTCCGTGTATGTGGAGGTAAACGGCAAAACGTACATGGGGGTCTGCAATATTGGCGTAAGGCCAACTGTCGGGGACAATAATGAGAAGACAATAGAGACACATATTTTAGATTTTGATGAGGATATTTACGGCTTGGATTTAAAGATAGAATTTGTGGACAGAATGCGTCAAGAGAGTAAATTTGATTCTTTAGAGAAATTAAAAGAGCAACTTTGCCTGGATAAGCAGCAGGCGCGCAGTTTTCTTTGTGCCGCCTTGCCGCATATTGTTTTGAGGTAATTGTTTATATTTGCACACAATGATTGAGAATCCGGAAAATAAGAGAGTTGATGAATTACTTGAACAGTTGCATGCCCTGGGCATGAGTGACGATATGCTTGCCGTAAAACTAAGGGGGGGGGAACAAGGGTATCCTCAAATTCGCAGCGATATAAAACCGATTGAATATAAGTGGACGGAGGAGGCTAAACTGGCAGAAACTGCGGGTGCGATTACCGGGGAGGGCAAGCTGGAGCAAATGAAGAAACGGCTTAAGGAGCACCCGGAGGATATGGTAATCCTCTCGGAGCTTATGAAATCCAAGTTTTAAAAATAATTCATATATTTGCATAAGCAACAACGAGGAATTCCGGCAGACGGGGTTCTTCTTAATTTTTTCTATTATGGGACAGGGACATTACGTAACGGCAGAAGGCCTTGATAAATTGAAAAAAGAACTGAATGATATGATTAC